>NZ_JASDDA010000014.1:0-81591 GCF_030407645.1 Pseudoalteromonas sp. APC 3495
AACAAAGGTTTATTGATTTTTTCTTTATGGCACAGCCCTTGATTGTATCTAGGTGTATTAACCAATAAACAAACAAGGAATAACATTATGAAAACTTCAATTAACATGACACTGGCTAGTTTACTTTTATTAGGTTCATCTCAAGTACATGCAACAGAGGTCGATTTAGATATTACAGATATGTTGACTAAAACGGTGACAACTTATGTATCACAAGCAACCCATGAACTTGAACAGTCAGTAAAAGAAGCCGTTTCTTTTGATGCCCAAGCTATTTTAGATGGTTTACTACAAACCAACCCAGTTGTTGATAATAGTGGCATTGATGAAAAGCAACTTGTAGTAAAAACACAACAAAAGCAATAAAAATAGGGAATAAGTGATGAACAGCGAGTTCGAATTGTTAGCCCTGATGTTGGCGCCAGTGGCAAGTGTACTGAGTGTATATTACATCGCTTACATGATAAAAAATGTGGGAACGAGGTTTAATTAGCGAATGCACTTACACGGTAAAACAATCGATGTAACTAAAGCTGATCGACTTCAATAGAGCGCACGTAAATAAAGGCAGAGTGTTTGAAAGAAGTAGACTTTATGAAACGTGCGATTTTCCCATTACCGATTTTTATATTACCTGAAGGCTATACGCGATTACGTATATTTGAGCCTCGTTATTTGACGATGGTTAAAAACGCATTAAAAACAAACAGCGGTTTTGTACTTTGCACCTTCGAACACGACACACCATTTAATATAAGCGCCCAAGGGTGTTTAATGGATATTATTGATTTCGACCAAGACGAAAGCGGTATGCTGTTGATTGATGTTTTTGCATCAAAAAGTGTGCAACTAGATAACGTGTACCAAGACGAACAGGAGTTACGCCATGGCGAGGTCTCTGCGTGCAATACACCTTATTGGTACAACAGCAGTAACCATGACATTGGTGAACATCAACTACTTCAAGTGGCACTAGAAGAAGTATTCTCTAATAACCCACAGCTACAGTCTCTTTACAAACATACCCAGTTTAATCAACTTACTTGGGTTGTTGCCAGATGGCTTGAGATTCTCCCTATTTCTATTGAGAAAAAACAACAACTTGCATTTGAAACTAATTTTGATAACTTGCTGAATTTCCTCCATACTGTGATTAATAACGAATTTGCCTAAAATAATTTTGATCCGCTTACATTCTTAGCTCGTAATGGTACTTACAAAAGCTATAACGGGACATTTTACTATGGTAAGTCAACAACAAACATTACGTTGTGAACCTAACACAGGTAAGTATACTGCCATGCCAGAAACGCCAAGTACGGAACTCAGGGAAGCATTAGTTAATGTAGCCCAATCTCGCGATAAAAAATCTTTCGCGTACTTGTTTGAATATTTTGCACCAAAGATCAAACGCTTTGGCATTAAGCAGTTTGGTGTAGAGGCCCAAGCAATGGAGTTGGTGCAAGAAACGCTCACTTCAGTGTGGCGAAAAGCGCATTTGTACAACAGCGACAAAGGCGCAGCCACTACGTGGGTTTACACGGTAATGCGTAATGCGTCCTTTGATATGCTTCGAAAAATGAAAAGCAACAAAGAAGAAAATATCAGTGAAGACATCTGGCCGTTATTGAATGAATCAGAAGATACACATCACGAATACAGTGACCACCTTGAAGATAAACAAATTAAGCGCTACCTAGATAAACTGCCACAAGCACAAAGAGAAGTGGTACGCGGTGTTTACTTTCAAGATATGTCGCAAGAGCAGCTTGCTCAACAATTAAACATTCCAGTAGGCACGGTAAAATCACGATTACGTTTAGCCTTGCAGAAATTACGTAATGAAATGGGAGATCAGCATGATTAAACATCACCCGAGTGAAACACTACTGACACAATACTGTGCAGCAACACTTCCCGCATCACTAAGCTTAGCCGTATCTATTCATGTAGATATGTGCCCAATATGCCAAGCTGAGGTTGAAAAACTCGAGGCAAGTAATGCAAAAGCAGTGTTTAGTGACAACATGAATGTTAATAACGATGAGCAAAGCGACGATATAGTGGACTCAGGGTTGCTTGAATTAATCACGTCAGACGATTCGATTGATGAAGTTTATGCCGTTGAACCTGTCACTATTGAAGTGAATGACTATAATTACAGCTTACCAAGAGCATTAACACGTATTTCTCATAGCAAATTTACACAAGTAGGTAAGCTTGCTCGTTCACGTATAGCGCTTGACGATGGGCATTTGCGCTCGAGTTTATTGCACATAGACGCAGGCGGTGAAATTCCTGAGCATACACATACAGGTTTTGAAGTTACGCTACTTCTTGATGGCGAATTTACAGATGAAGAAGGCAGTTATGTACCAGGTGATTTTATTTGGCAAGATGGCCGTCATCAACATACTCCTTTAACAAAAGAGGGATGTTTGTGCTTTACTGTAGTCAGTAGTGCGCTACATTTCAATAAAGGACTTAGCAAGTTGCTTAATCCAATTGGCAGCTTGATTTATTAAGAGAATCTATGCAAACAGATACAATAAAAATAGGTATTAGCGCCTGCTTAGCAGGCGAAAAGGTAAGATTTGACAGCGGCCACAAAAAATCTAACTTTTGTATGGAAGAGCTGGCAAAACATGTTGAATATAAAATGTATTGTCCTGAGGTTGCGGTTGGCTTACCTATACCGCGCCCGACAATTCGTCAAGTAAGAACTGCTGATACTATTAAAGTGTGTCGTCCAGATGGTACAGGTGATGTTGGCCCTCAGCTAACAGAATACGGCAAAAAAATAGCCACAGAGCAAGCTGGTCATTTAAGTGGGTTTGTTTTTTGTGCTAAAAGCCCGAGTTGCGGCATGGAGCGCGTTAAAATTTACAATGAAGCAGGAACCGGTAACACCTCTGAAGGGATTGGTTTTTTTGCAGAACAAATCATGAAACACAACCCATTACTGCCCTGTGAAGAAAACGGTCGCTTGAACGACGTTCATTTACGCGAAAATTTTGTTATGCGTGTTTATACATTATATAACTGGCAGCAGTTGGTGAAAGATCCCATTACAGTTCATCGGTTAACTCAGTTTCACGCGCAATACAAATACTTGTTGATGGCTCATAACTATCAAGCTTACCGTGACTTAGGCCACTTGCTTGGTACTTATTTAGGTGATGATATAAACGCATTAGCCGATGAGTATATTCTCGGTTTAATGACCGCGTTGAAACGTCCTGCGTCAAGAAAAAACAATTCAAATACTTTAATGCACTTGCAAGGTTACTTCAAAAGAGATTTATCGAAAATCGAAAAAGAAGAAATGCGAGATGCAATAGACGAATATCGCCAAGGGTTGGTACCGCTTTATGTACCACTAACCTTACTTAAGCATCATTTAAAGGTTCATCCTAATGAATATTTAAGCAAGCAAATATACTTTAACCCTTATCCTAATGAATTAAAGTTACGTTACGGTTTGTAATGAATACACTATTTTGGTTTAGGCGTGATTTGCGCCTTTTTTCAAACGAAGCGCTTATTGAAGCGTTAAATAATGGTGCTAAACACACCATTTTTTTTGTGTGCGAAAAACAATGGGCACAGCATAACACTGCCCCAATTCAAATTGATTTACTAAAACGCAGAGTCAGTTACATACGTGAAAAATTAGCTGAGTATGGCATTAATTTACACGTGATAGAGGCTCCTTATTTCACAGACTGCCAAACTAAGCTTCTCGATTTTTGTCAGCAGTATGAGATTAAACACATAATAGCCAATAAAGAATATGAGCTTAATGAGTTTAATAGAGATAAAGCGATTCAAGCGCAATGCGATCAACAGCAAATAACATTTACTTTATACGAAGGTGACATCATTGCACCTGTTGGCAGTGTACGCACTCAAAACAATGAAATGTATAAAGTGTTTACGCCTTTTAAGCGGGCGTGGTTAAAACAGTATCAAGATACTCACTTTAGCTTGGTGTCGTGGCCATTATCTTCAAACCCTATTGATATTGAATCGTGTGAATTACTCAGCAGTGATGACAGTTCAAAGAAATGGCCGGTTGATGACGACACCTTAGCGAGTGTGGTCGATAATTTTATCCATGATAAATTAGCAAGTTATGATGATGTACGCGATATACCTAGTGTAAAAGGAACATCGGGTTTAAGCCCATATTTAGCATTAGGGGTTGTTAGCAGTAAGCAGTTAATGGTCAACATACAACAGCAGTATCCAGATATTTTGACTACCTCAAAAAGTAAAACCTTTACGTGGGTGAACGAGCTGATTTGGCGTGAATTTTATAAACACCTCATTGCCGAATTTCCTAAATTATCGCGCGGTGCTAATTTCAACGAAAAGTACGATAGTGTTGTTTGGCGTGATAATGAGGCTGAGTTTAAGCTTTGGTGTGAAGGCCGCACTGGCTATCCACTTGTTGATGCTGCCATGCAACAGCTATTGCAAACTGGTTGGATGCACAACCGTTTGCGAATGGTAGTGGCAAGTTTCTTAACTAAACATCTTTTAATCGACTGGCGTAAGGGCGAGCAGTTTTTTATGCAGCACCTTATTGATGGTGATTTAGCCTCGAATAATGGCGGCTGGCAATGGGCGGCAAGTACAGGCTGTGATGCACAGCCTTATTTTAGAGTGTTTAACCCTATTACTCAAAGTGAACGCTTTGATCCAAGTGGTCAATTTATTCGTAAATATCTGCCTGAATTAGAAAAAGTCCCAGATAAACACATTCATTTTCCTCATACCTATTTAGCAGCAACGGGGCAAAGTGAACACTGTTACTGGCCGGCAATTGTTGATCATAAAGCAGCACGAGCTAGGGCTTTAGATGCATTTAAGGTGTGATATGGATAACCAATTATCAGTCGATAAATTTGTAGAAATATATCAAAAGCTTGATAAAAATAACCTTGAGTTATTAACCGAAATTTATGCAAAAAATATACAATTTATAGATCCGCTGCACGAAATTAATGGTCTAGAAGATTTAAGGCGTTATTTTTGTGGTTTATACAGTAATGTTAAGGATTGTCGATTTGACATAACCGATTCATTTACCAACGATAATAACGCATTTGTGTATTGGACAATGTATTACTCTCACCCAAAACTGAATGCCGGTAAAACCATCACAGTGCAAGGGCACAGCAAGTTGGTATTTGAAGGCGACAAGATTGTAAAACATCGAGATTACTTTAATGCTGGTGAGCTGTTATACAAGCATATCCCATTACTAGGTAATATCATTAATTTTATTGATAAAAGGGCTGGTTAACTATGATTACCCTTATTACAGGTGCAACGTCGGGTATTGGTGAACAACTTGCTATTAAGTATGCCGAGCAGGGTGAAACAGTGATTGCCTGCGGGCGTAATACGCAAAAACTTGCTGAACTAGGTAAACACAACAACATAGAAACCTGCCAATTTGACGCCACTAATTTACAAGATATAAAAGCTGCCACTCTCGGCTACCCACAATTTGACCGCGTAATTCTTAATGCTGGCAACTGCGAGTATGTTGACGATGCACGTAATTTTGATAGCGCCTTATTTGAGCGCGTTATTAACGTTAACTTGTTATCAATGGGTTACTGCTTAGAGGCGCTTTTACCAAAAATAGTCTCTGGCGGGCAATTAGTAATGGTTAGTTCAAGTGTTACTTATTTACCATTACCACGTTCAGAAGCCTACGGTGCATCAAAGGCAGGCGTTAGTTATTTAGCTAAGAGCCTAGCGATAGATTTAACCGATGTTGATGTGACATTAGTACACCCTGGTTTTGTAAAAACCCCTTTAACTGATAAAAATGATTTCCCTATGCCGATGGCTGTTACAGCCGAAAAAGCGGCTGACTATATAATAAAAGGCGTCGCTAAACGCCGCAAAGAAGTTCATTTCCCCTATCGTTTTACACTTATACTTAAAGCATTGCGAATATTGCCACTTTCGCTTTGGCTTAAAATTGCAAAAGGATTAACCCGTTGAAAAAAATAGCAATAATTGGGACTGGCGTATCAGGTTTAACCTGCGGGCATTTACTGCACAAGCATTACGATGTCACATTATTTGAAAAAAATGATTATATTGGTGGTCACACCGCAACTGTAGATGTAGAGCACAGCGGTATTAATTACGCGGTAGATACGGGGTTTATTGTATTTAATGATAGAACGTACCCTTATTTTGAAAAGTTGCTTGAACGCATTGGTGTAAAACGTAAACCGACACAAATGAGTTTTAGTGTGCATAACGAAGCAACCGGCTTTGAATACAATGGGCATACATTTAGTAGTTTATTTGCTCAGCGCAGAAATATAGTTAGACCTAAATTTTGGCGTTTATTGTATGACATCGTGCGTTTTAATAAGTTATGTAAGGCTTTGCACGCAAAAGGTCACTACACAGAGCAATCACTAGGTCAATTATTACAACAACATCGTTTTAATGATTTCTTTAAATACCACTACATTTTACCTATGGGTGCTGCCATTTGGTCTACTAGCATTAAAGAAATGGAAAATGTAGGGGTTGAGTTTTTTGTAAAGTTTTTCTTCAACCATGGTTTGCTAGACATTGCCAATAGACCTCAATGGTACGTTATTCCCGGTGGCTCGCGAGAATACATTAAGCCTTTAATTGCCGGTTTTGCCGACAATATAAAACTTAACAGTCACATTAAGTCTGTCACTAGAAACGCAGAAGGCGTAACAATTACCTTTGCAGATGATCAGCAAGCACAGTTTGATAAAGTCATTTTTGCCTGTCACTCTGATCAAGCTTTAGCTTTGCTTGGCGATCCTTGTGAGCAAGAAACCACTGTTTTGGGTGCTATCCCGTACACAGAAAATTCAGTAGTACTTCACACTGATGAATCATTATTACCGGATAGAAAAGCCGCATGGGCAAGTTGGAATTATTTGCTTAATAATAATACCGATAAAGCGGCGGTGGTTACGTATCAAATGAATATACTTCAAGGGATCAAATCAGATACACAGTTCTGCGTTACCTTGAACCACTTAGAAGGTATTAATCAGAGTAAAATTTTACGTGAATTTACCTATCATCATCCTGTATTTAACCAAGAGTCTATTGCCGCCCAACAGCAAAAACATACCGTTGATGGACAAAATAACACGTACTTTTGCGGAGCGTATTGGTACAACGGTTTTCATGAGGATGGTGTGCGCAGCGCCGTTGATGTGGCCAAGCAACTTGGAGTAGAGTTTGACTAATGCAGTGTATTTAGGCGATGTTAAACATCGCCGTTTTGCTGTTAAACACCACGCGTTTAATTACCCGCTTTATATGATGTGGGTTGACTTAAATAACATCGAAGCACTTAACGGGGTACATAAACAACTTGGTACCACAGGATTTAAGGCTTTAAAATTTAAACAGTCTGATTATTTGAAAGGATTGCCGAATACTGACAATAACCCCATTGTAGAGCGTGCTCACGCTCAGTTAGCTGCGCTAGGGGTTACAGAAAAGTTCAGTCATGTTTATATGTTAGGGCAGTTACGCTGCTTGGGTATTTACTTTAGCCCCGTTAATTTTTATTTTTTTGGCCATGATGATAATCAATTTAGCTACATGGTCGCTGAGGTGAGTAATACCCCATGGAATGAACGACATTACTACTTGGTTCCACTACAAAAAAAAGTGAACTTTAAGAAAGTTTTTTCCGTATCACCTTTCATGAACTTAGATATGAACTACCATTGGACTGTTCGACAAAAGCAAGACAATATACTGATACGTATAGAAAATAAGCGCGATGACGAATTACTTTTTGACGCATCACTAAGGTTACAGCGTCAAACACTCTGCACAGCACAAATGAGTAAATTGCTTAAGCGTTTTCCAGCAATGACATGGTCTATTTTCAAAGGTATTTACTATCAGGCATTTAAACTGTTTGTAAAAAAAGTCCCATTTTTAGGTCATTCAGGTAGATCATAATTTTTTATTAATTTATGTTGTTTAACAAGTAATAACAATAATATAGGTAAGTGTATGGAAAAGGTATCGAGCTTACGCGTTCAAGAACGCACAAGTTGGTTTACTAACTTATACAAGAAGTTAGTATTCAAAGCGTTCTCGTCTATTGAAACAGGCCAAATAGTGCTTGTAGACAATAATCAGCAGTCTGTATTTGGCGATACGTCATCAGAGCTTAAAGTAACGGTAACCGTTAATGATACTGCTATGTATAAAGCATTTGCGCTCTCGGGAAGTATTGGCGCGGGAGAATCTTACATATTAGGGCAGTGGCAGTGTGATAACTTAACTCGGTTGATAGAAATTTTTGCAATTAACCAAGACCAACTAGACGCATTTGAAAAGAAATTCGCTTTTTTTAGTAACATTGCTCATCGTATAAACCACATTAAAAATAAAAACTCTCACTCGGGCTCTAAAAAGAATATTGTTGCACACTACGACTTAGGCAATGACTTATACGAGTCTTTTTTAAGCAAAGAAATGCTTTATTCAAGTGCCGTATACCCAAGTAAAGACGCCACCCTTGAGCAAGCACAGCAATACAAACTACAGCGTATTTGTGAACAAGTCGAGTTACAACAAGGCGACACCGTCATTGAAATTGGTACAGGTTGGGGAGCATTTGCGATTTATGCGGCTACTCACTACGACTGCCATGTAACAACCACTACCATCTCTGATGAACAGCACGATTATGTTGCAAATAAAATTAAAGAGCTTGGGCTTGAAAACAAAATAACTTTACTCAAACAAGATTACCGTTTACTAACCGGTAAATACGATAAGCTAGTATCAATTGAGATGATAGAAGCGGTTGGTCATGAGTACTTGCCTAGTTTTTTCACTCAGTGCGGTCAGCTATTAAAAGACGACGGTGCTATGCTTATTCAAGCAATTACAATTAGCGACCAGCGTTACCAGCATTATTTAAAAAATTCTGACTTTATTCAGCAATATATTTTCCCTGGTGGGTGTTTGCCTTCGCTCAACGAAATGAGTGAGCAAATAAAAAATCATACCGATATGAATATCCACACAGTTAGCGATATTGGTGCTCACTACGCAAGAACCCTTGCTGATTGGCGAGATCGTTTCATTGCAAGTTGGCCAAACCTCGATAGTAATAAATTTGATGAGCGATTTTATCGTTTATGGCTATTTTACTTTGCTTATTGCGAGGGCGCATTTAGAACTCGCGCAACAAGTACCGTGCATTTAATGGCACGCAAACCCCGTTTTACGAGTAGTAATGATGAGATTGCACTCGCTTATTAATTTTGTACTGTTTCAAGTAGTGTGGTTTTTATGCCTACTGCTTGAACAGCATTCAATTGTCTATTCAACAGTAGTCATTGCATTAATGTTTTATTTGTCAGCGCAAAAAAAACAGGATGCTTTTTTGCTTCTAAAGTGCTTACCACTAGCCTTACTAAGTGAATTTATCGCGGTTAAGTTCGGTCTGATTGAATTTAAAGTAGCGCCATTTCCGCTTTGGTTAGTGTTTTTATGGGCTGCTTTATTGCTATGTATTAACACCTCAATGTCGTTTTTAACAACCCTCAAACCTTGGCAAGCGTTTATTGTATGTTTAGCGTTTGCACCAGGAAGTTACTGGGCGGGGGCGCGATTCGACGTGTTAGAACTCGGCTTGCCGCTATGGCAATTTTGGCCTTTATACGGTGCTTTATGGGCTGCAACGTTTAGCGTTATTTTATTTATTAACGGTAAAATTGGCGCGTTTATTAAGCAATAAAACAATTGTATTTACTGCTTGGAGCTGATTATGAAAACGCTTTTAAATTTAGTACTAATTTATGCCCTGTTTAACCATGCTGCTTATGCTGATACCCAGTTTAACAAAGTGGGCGAGGCACGTATGGAATACCTTTTTTGGGATGTTTATGATGCAACGCTTTTTACTCCCTCTGGATCTTATAGTCCCAAGCAAACGCCGGTTAAATTTACTTTAACTTACCTGCGCGACTTTGATGCTAAAGACATTGTAAAAGCCACTAAAGAGCAATGGCAACATTTAGGTAAATCACAATTATCAGCTCGCTATGCAGATAAATTATTAGCCATATGGCCAGACATTAAAAAGGGTGAATCGTTAACCTTACTGACCGATCAGCAAGGACACAGTATTTTCTTTCACAATGACAATGAAATAGGCCGCATAGAAGACACCACTTTTGCAGATGACTTCTTAGCTATTTGGCTAAGTGAGAACACCTCAGAACCATCGATTAGAAATCAACTTTTAGGGATTTAATATGATTAATCTAAAACGTATCAAAGTAACTTTGCTACTGGTAGTAAGCTTCTTTATTGCAAGTTGTTCAGCGCCGAGTGTAGAGCATTACAAAGGCTCAGAACCTAATTTCGATTTTAAGACTTTTTTTAGCGGCGATTTAAAAGCCTACGGTGTTGTACAAGACTTTAAAGGCGAATTAACCCGAAAGCTTGTTGTAGACTTGAGCGCTACGTGGGATGGCAACCAAGGCGTTATTGAGGAAGACTTCGTTTATGATGACGGCGAAACCCAAAAACGTATTTGGAAAATAACCTTAAACGACGACAACACGTTAACCGGTACTGCTTCTGATGTTTTAGGCACGGCCACAGGCAAAAGTGAAGGCAGTGTTTTTCATTGGAACTACAATGTAGAAATTCCTTACGATGGCAGCACTTTTGAAGTTAACTTTGATGATTGGATGTATTTAGTCACCAACACGCGCTTGATAAACCGCACATCTATTGTTAAGTTTGGCGTTGAGGTCGGGGAAGTGACCTTAGTAATAGAAAAAATATAGCGACTCATCACAGTGCATAGCTGCACTATATTTGTGCTTAAATTAAGTTTTTGTTAACCCAACTCGCTGTATTTTACAGTGAATTATTATAATTTTACTAATTTTTTAGTATTTTAGATAAAAAACGTAATTTGCTGTTGCTAACTCTTCGAAAATGCATAAAGATAGGATTTGCGAAGGCAAAATAATAACGAATAGGAATCTAATAATGAACAAAGCTCAACTAGTTGAAAAAATCTCTACTGACGCAGAAATCTCTAAAGCAGCCGCTACACGTGCACTTGATGCATTCACAGGCGCTGTAACTTCTTCACTAAAAGAAGGCAACTCTGTTGCATTAGTTGGTTTTGGTACTTTTTCAGTTAAAGAACGTGCTGCTCGCACAGGTCGTAACCCACAAACAGGTGCAGAAATCCAAATTTCAGCAGCGACTATTCCAAGCTTTAAACCAGGTAAAGGTCTTAAAGACCAAGTAAACCTATAAGGTTTAGGTTTATAAAAATAATAAAAGGGCTATTAAGCCCTTTTTTTTTTGCCGTAAATTTAACGCTTATTTAGCTTTAAGCGCCTTATCTCCGCGACCAATGCCGACCGCGCCAGAGCGAACCACTTCTATAATGTCTGTTTCATGACGTAAGGTATCTAAAAACGACTCTATTTTATCGGTGCTGCTTACCAACTGTAGGCTGTAACTTTGACGCCCCATACCTAAAATAGCGCCCTGAAATACATCTACAACCCGCGTTACAGCAGCTCGCGTAGCTTCATCTTGAGCAAATACTTTTACTAGTAACAGTTCGCGCTCTATGTGGCTCATTTCGGTTAAATCAATCACCTTAAGTACATCGACCAGTTTATTTACCTGTTTGGTGATTTGCTCAACAATTCTATCATCGCCTTTAGTGGTGACAGTAATACGCGAGAGTGACTCATCATCAGTGGTTCCAACAGTTAAACTATCAATATTGTAAGCTCGTTGAGAAAAAAGCCCCACTATACGTGATAACGCACCGGGTTCATTTTCTAATAATATAGATAATATACGACGCATTATGCCTTTACTCCTTTTCTTAACCACATCTCATCTATGCCACCGTGCTTAATTTGCATCGGGTAAACATGTTCTTTTTCGTCTACTAAAATATCTAAAAACACTAATCTATCGGTTATCGACATGGCTTTGTCTATTGCCGGCTGTAATTCATCCAGTGTATTGACTCGTATTCCTACATGGCCGTAACTTTCTACAAGTTTTACAAAGTCAGGAAGTGATTCCATATAGGAAGAGGAGTGTCTGCCGCCATAAATCATATCTTGCCATTGTCTAACCATACCTAGTGAACGGTTATTTAACGAGATCACTTTTACCGCTAAGTTGTATTGTAAACAGGTAGAAAGCTCTTGAATGTTCATTTGAATAGAGCCGTCGCCAGTCACACATAAAGACTCTTTATCCGGAAAGGCGAGCTTAACCCCCATAGCTGCTGGTAAGCCAAAGCCCATGGTGCCTAAGCCACCTGAGTTGATCCACTGACGAGGGTGCTTAAATGGATAATACTGCGCTGCAAACATTTGGTGTTGGCCCACATCTGAACTGACATAAGCATCACCATTAGTCGCTTTATAAATAGCCTCTATAACTGCTTGAGGTTTAATTTTATCGCCATCGGTATTGTAGTTTAAGCATTTTTGTTCGCGCCAACTGATCACCTGTCGCCACCAATCTTCTTGTGCACTGCGGTCTATTTTTATTGGGCTTTTATCTATAGCAGTTTGTAACTGTTCAAGTACCGTGGCTAAACAGCCAACAACCGGAATATGTGCTTTTATGGTTTTGGAAATTGAAGTCGGATCGACATCTACATGCACGATAGTGGCATTAGGGCAAAACTTTTGTACGTTATTGGTAACTCGATCATCGAATCGTGCGCCAAGGGCTAAAATAACATCAGCATTGGCCATGGCTTTATTTGCTTCTAATGTACCGTGCATACCCAACATACCAATAAAGTTAGGGTGAATGCCTGATATACCACCTAGTCCCATTAGGGTATTGGTAATAGGGGCATTAAGCGATTCGACTAAATGGGTTAGTTGTTCTGATGTATTTGAAAGCACAATTCCGCCACCAGAATAAATAACCAGCTTTTTCGCTTCTAAAATAGCAGTAACGGCCTTACGAATTTGTTTAGAGTGACCCTTGGTATTAGGGTTGTAGGTTCTGAGTTCTGTTGCCGCTGGAAAGTTGTAAGCAAAGGTTAGCTCAGGGTTAAGCATGTCTTTAGGAAGTTCAACGACAACTGGGCCTGGGCGACCTGAGCTGGCAATATAAAAGGCTTTAGCAAGAATATTGGGAATTTCACTAGCGCTTCTACAATTAAAGCTATGCTTTACAATCGGACGAGAGCAGCCAACAATATCCGTTTCTTGAAACGCGTCATCGCCAATTAAGTTGGTTGGCACTTGACCTGATAACACCACCATCGGAATAGAATCCATATACGCAGTTGCTATGCCTGTTACACAGTTTGTTGCCCCTGGTCCAGAAGTGGCAAGTACAACACCGACTTCACCGGTTGCTCTTGCGTAACCATCGGCCATGTGTGTGGCGGCCTGTTCGTGACGGACTAAAATATGTTCAATATCATCTTGCTGAAATAGCGCATCATATAAGTCTAATACTGAGCCACCGGGGTAACCGAATATATACTTAACGTTTAACTCTTTTAATGACTTAACAACCAATTCAGAGCCATTATATTCTTGTTTACTCATCCTCATTCCTCTGTTGACTGATTTATGCAAAAAAAAACCCCCGCGTAGTGCGAGGGTTTTAAAAAGCATATTTCACCTTTTAATACATCCCCGCTGGGCTTATCACTAAGACCAGTACGAGTAAGACTAAAAGACGAAATTGTGTGTTCATGATGTTTTGCTCTTTAAAATAAAATGCTGTTTAAATTACAATTTTTGTATGTGGTTATTTTTAAGGCTTTTGCGCGCTCATGTCAACCCAAAACTAACGTTTTTGGATTAAAAATTCATTTTTATATCTTTTTTAATCTTAAATTCTAATTGATGTAAAGTATTCTCACATTAAAAGCAGAAATTATGCATTTTTAATTTTAAGGAGTAGGGAGCTTAAATACACATTAATTACATTAAAGTGATACAAGCGGTTTTGAGCAGGCATAAAAAAAGCCAACAGATGTTGGCTTTATAATTCAATTATACTGTTACAGACGGTCGATTACCGACTGAGTGAAGTCAGTTGTACCATGGCTGCCGCCTAAATCGCGAGTAGTACGGTCGCCTGATTTAATTACATCAGCCACTGCGCTACGAATGCGCTCTGCCGTATCGCCCATATTTAAATGCTCTAGCATTTGAATAGACGCTAAAATAACTGACGTAGGGTTTGCTAGGTTTTTACCTGCAATATCAGGTGCGCTACCGTGAACAGCTTCAAAGATAGCCGCATCTTCACCAATGTTAGCACCAGGCGCCATGCCTAAACCACCAACTAAACCAGCACATAAATCAGATAAAATATCGCCGAATAGGTTAGTCGTTACAATTACGTCAAACTCTTCCGGTGTCATTACTAGTTTCATACAGGTTGCATCAACAATCATTTCAGTTGATTCAATCTCAGGGTAACGTTCAGCCACTTCACGAGCAACTTTTAAGAACAAACCCGATGTTGATTTTAAAATATTTGCTTTATGAACAGCGGTTACTTTTTTACGGCCTTCGCGTACAGCTAGCTCGTATGCAAAAGTAACGATTTTTTCAGCGCCTTCACGGGTGATCACAGACATTGCCTCAGCTTCGTTGCCATCAGCACTCACTACTTGACCTGCACCTGAATACATACCTTGGGTATTTTCACGAACAGTAATAATATCAATGTCATCGTAACGTGCTTTAGTACCTGCGAACGACTTCACAGGACGAACATTAGCGTATAAACCAAACTGCTTACGAAGTGTTACATTGATTGATGTAAAGCCTTCGCCTACAGGGGTCGTTAATGGACCTTTTAAAGTGATTTTATTTTTAGCAATCGTGTCAATTGTTTCTTGTGGAAGCAATTCGCCCGTTTTTTCAAGCGCAGCGAGGCCAGCGTCAACAAATTCATAATCAAAATCGCATCCTGCGGCTTTTAGTATTTCAAGTGCTGAGTCGATAATGCTTGGGCCGATGCCGTCGCCTTTGATCACTGTTATGGTTTGTTTGGCCATGAACTTTTCCTTTAAAGATTTGGATACACACATAAATAAAAAATACTCACAGAGTTTAGACTACTTATATGACAGGGGTGCTAAATTTAAGCCGGCATTTATACCAATTTATTGAACATTTTGCCAGTTTATACTGCAAATACAGGGTATAACTTTAATTTATAGTGATAATAAGCCAGCTAAATACTATTATGCAGACCTAATTGCTGCAGGGATTGATAAAAAATGACCTCACTTTTCCAGCCATGGCGGGTGAGTTGTTGATTTAATATCTGCTGTTGCCATGCTGTTAATGGTTGGTCAGGTTTAAGTGCGCGCTGGGCTACAACTTTCAAAGCTGCCCACAACTTAGCGCTATCATCGAGCTGCTTTTTAGGCAATGTTTCAGCTTTTAATAACGCTATTGCCCAGGGGTCGCTACTAAGTAATTCATTAAGCTCATTAGTTAAATGAGGGGTATCAACATTGTTTATGCCAAAAAATGTGCATATTGGCGTATCTAAGGATTTATTCGGTGTTTGGTCTAAGGTGATTTTTCTAGAAACTTCTGGGCTGTAATTAATTAATAGATAATATAAATAGGCATATAGGCTCAAACTAATGCGTTCACTTTGCAAATTTTTATCGTGTTTTACTAACAGCTCTACAATGTTGACTAAACAACCCATGCGGGTACACAAAAATGTATGTAAAGGATGGGCAATACTATTTACCAACTGCTCAAAAACCATGCCTTGAATAATCGCAGGGGCCTTATCGTAACCTACCATAGACAAGCTATGCCTTAAATCTTTTGCCGGTTGCAGCTCTTTATTATACTGTTTTACTGCATGGCACACTGATTTTATAACATTAGGATAAGGGGTAAGTAATGTATTTAATGCTTTGTAATTGTACTCTTGTTGGTTTTTTATTTGTTTAACTAATTCGTACAAAGAGGACTGTGTGTCGTCACTCTTATGAACAATATGCAGGTATTCACTGTCCCAAACTTTTAAAAACAAGCGATCGTCATTACACGGCCATGCCTTTAAGCCATCCTCTAATGATGCTTTTATTCGATACCAGGCCATTTTTGTATTGGCATTATTAACGATAATATGACGGCCTGCCGAATCTGTAGCCAAATAAATCATTGTTTGGTCAGCATAAACCACTTGGCTACCTGGTACATATTGTCCAACGTGTGCTACTAAGTCTTTTAGTAGCTTCTGTGCGAATGAGTTGGGGGTTCTTATGTACAAATCAGCTATGGCTTTATAAAAACTAATATGCTGCTGTTTTGCGTTGCAGGTTACGTTAAGCGCCAAAATATTTGCCAAAGCAACCAATACACTGGCTCCGTCATAAAGCATGACTTTAGGCGTGTTTAATAATGCGTGTTTGTATTTGGCTAGTTTAGCTAAAATATGGGCAATTTGATGTGCTGGTTGTTGTGATGTCAATATCACTTTGGCAGCGAGTTTATGGCGTAACTGCCACATTTTAGTGTCGGTATTAGTAAATGTTTGCTGTTGGGCTAGTTTATTCAACTGATTAGCAACACAAAGGTGTTCCACCAATGAGGCACTGATATAAAGCTCTGTCAAGTGTTTATCGTAATTTTGGCTAGCACTTAATGCACAAGTTAAAACACATTGATTAACCACTAAATTGGTTGCAAAGCTATAGTGTGTTTTATACAAATTGAGCTGAGCTTGTAACGCTGCTGGGTTTTGTTTATATAACGATGCGTATTGCTCTGCAAGTTTACAAACAATCGGGTAAAAAGTATGCCACTGGTTTTTATTATTATGTGAACCTAAAAGCAACTGTGTGCTTTCGAGTAGCTTTTTTAGGTTACCCGACAGTGGTGCTTCCATTAAATTGTTCCATCATTTTGCTCAAGGTATTTTTCATAAGCACTTGGGCCCCACATTATTAGTTGGCCGTTTTTAAATAATAACCCGGTACATTCATCCATGGTGGTAATGCCATCCGAGGTTTTATGTTGTGTACGATAAAATATAACTTGCCACACCTGTTCACCATCGCGCTTGGCGTAGGTTAAATCTGGGCTGCCTAAATATTCAAGCACAGCATTTAGCGTAAAAGAATCTTCTAAGCGCAGTTTTTCAATATAGCGTTTATTGAATGCTTCGCGGTCTTGCCAAATCATTGCTTGTGGATCGTCCTTATAAAACATAATAACCGACGTGGCTATCAGTGCATATAAACCTAATCCCAATATCAAATACCTAAAAAACTTTTTAAACATTGCCTACCCAGACCAATATAACTATTACTAGTATACGTATTGCGATCGTTCAGTGCCATTAACTTGCGACTAATTAAGCCTTAACTGCTTTAAACTAAAGCCTAAGTGGATATCAGTACGCAAACTCACCAATTGTTTAGAAATAACAAACATATCCATATCATCAGCAAGCTTTTTTTGTAAGCGCGCACTTAATGATTCATCGCTTAATGCCTCTTCGAGAGTGTTGTACTGATTCACCAATTGTTGCGCCGATTTAACACCAATGCCTTTAACACCTGGAATGTCATTGGTTTTGTCTCCTGCCAGAGCCCAAAAGTCTATTAGTTTGTGTTGTGCCACGCCAAAACGTTCTTGGATATGCTGCTGTGTGAGCTGTTGCTTTTTAAAGTAATCATACACTTCAATTTGCTCATTTAAATGCGGTAAAAACCCTTTATCGGTAGAGACAATAGTGTTATTTATCTGATTGTTGGCGGCTTTATGGGCTAATGTTGCAATAATGTCATCGGCTTCATCGTTAGTCGGCTCAAATACCACAATGCCGGTTTCTTCAATGGCCGCTTTAAAATGTGGCAAGGCTTCTTTTAACGTTTGTGGCATCGGGGCGCGCGAATGCTTGTAATCTTTGTAAAAGTGATAGCGCCAACTATTATCGCCATCAAATACAGCAATTGCATGGGTTGCATTAGTGGTTGTTATGAGTTTTTTGCAGGCATGTGCTACTCGAGCGCAGCATGCTTTTAACATATGTTCGTCGCTGTGATGCGTTTGGTTAGCATCAACAGCATAGATGCGCCTAATTAAATTAAGCGCATCAATAAGAAGTAAATGGGGATTCAATTATAAACTCACGCTTTTATTGTATAACAAGGAATATACTTACTGCCAGGGAGCTTCATTCTACCTTGTTCTACAAACGCTTGTAAAAGTGTGTCCATTGCTTTCATTAAATCAGGCTCGCCACTGAGGACATACGGGCCGTCTTTTTTAATCGCATTTAAACCTTCTTCTTTTACATTTCCCGCCACTATTCCCGAAAACGCACGGCGTAAATTAGCCGCTAACTGTTGTTTGGGTTGATCAAGGTGTAAATCAAGCGACGCCATAGCCTCATGAGAGGGGTAAAAAGGTTGCTGAAAATCACTGTCTATTTTCAAGGTCCAGTTAAAGTAATACGCATCTCCTTGGCTTTTACGGTATTCGCGTACACCATTCATTGCCGACTTTAACTTTTGGCTTACTAATTGAGGATCATCAATAATCACTTCAAATTTATCTAGGGCTGCATCGCCTAAAGTCATTTGAATGAATTGACACAGCTCCTCAAAGTAAGCTTCACTTTGTTTTGGACCGGTAAGAATAACAGGTAAACATTGCTTTTCGTTTTCAGGGTGCAACAAAATACCTAATAAATACAATAGTTCTTCAGCTGTGCCTGCACCACCAGGAAAAATAATAATGGCATGAGCGGTGCGAACAAAGGCCTCAAGTCGCTTTTCAATATCGGGTAAAATAACCAGTTCATTCACAATCGGGTTAGGTGGCTCAGCTGCAATAATACTGGGCTCAGTTAAACCTAAATAACGGTTGTTAGTTATACGTTGTTTGGCATGACCAATAGTGGCGCCTTTCATCGGGCCTTTCATTGCACCAGGCCCACAGCCAGTACAAATATTTAACCCGCGTAAGCCTAATTCGTAACCTACTTGTTTAGTGTATTTATATTCTATTTCGTTAATAGAGTGGCCGCCCCAACATACAATCATGTTAGGTTCACTATTTACTTTAAGAGCGTCGGCATTTCTAAGCATGTCAAAAACCATGTGGGTAATGGCTTTAGTTTCTTGGAGATTTTTTTCATACTTTTGGCAAATAAATAAGATATCGCGAATAACCGAAAATATGTGCTCATGTATGCCGGTGACTATGTGGCCGTCAACGAAGGCCGTTTGCGGCGGGTTCTCTAATTCAATTTTAATACCGCGTTCACGGCTTACCAAACGAATATCAAAGTCTTTATGTTTTTCGTATATATCGTTACTTACATCGGTATGGCTGCCTACATTAAGCACAGCTAAAACACAATTTCTGAATAACCTGTAGCGTTCGCTTGTTGATGACTGTTCTAGTAGGTCTACTTCTAGCTGCGATAATAAATCTAATACCCCTGTTGGGTTTAACTGTATTAGCATCGGCATTCTCCTTGATACTTCTTGGGTAAATTTACTGCGTAATTATGCCTTGTACTCAAAGGTAGAAATGCATAACACTATTTACTAATGCACAGACGATCCCGGCCTGAATTTTTAGCATCGTATAAAGCTTGATCGGCTCTATCAAATGCTTTTAGAGGGGTATCACCCTCTTTAAATTGGGTTGCGCCTAGCGAAACAGTAATTTCAATTTGTTTGTCTTTAAATTTAAACGGTATCTTTTTAATAGACTGTCTTAATTTATTGAGGTGCGCTGTCGCGTTTTCAAGTGAAGTGCGTGGCATTAATAGCACAAACTCTTCGCCGCCATAGCGTGCAATAAAATCTGATTGCCTAATCGACTTTTGCAGCGCTTTGGCAATAACTTGTAAAGTAATATCGCCCGCAGTATGGCCAAATCGATCGTTGATTGATTTAAAATGGTCGACGTCTATAACAACTAGCGTTATGTCTGACGGTTGTTCGTTAAATAAATTAATTTCGTGGTTGTAACGCTCATCAAATGCCGCGCGATTAGGCAGTTTTGTCAGGCTGTCGAGTAAGCTTTTAAATCGTTGCTCATTTAAACGTTTTTTATAGTTACTGACTTTGTTTTCTAAGCTATTAATTCTTTCATTTATTTGCGTAAAGCTGGCAACTAAAATTCTGCGATCTTTTTGTTCGAGTTGCTCTTTTTCTAAAATATCTGCACTGAGTGAGCGTAACTCGTTTTCAACTAGCTGCTTTAACGCTGTGATTGAGGTCGCATTTTTTGTTTGTGTATTTAAACTTTCTAGCTTTTCACCAATGCGTTGATTTATTGAGTCAAACTCAACATTCATTGATTCAGAGTGTTCACTGGTTGATACCAATGAGCGATGCAGCTCCTCAAGTGTTTGGTTTAATGAAGCTAAAAAGCTTTGCGCTGATTCACGTTCAACGTGAATACTTTTAACAATTAAAGTAATCACATCTATTGCGGCATCAAGTAACTGGTCAACGGCTTTATTTTTAGCAATGCGTTTTTTTATTAAATACAGTGATTCGTTGGCTTCTTCTTCTAGCACGAGCTCACTAACTAATTTAAACAGCTTTTCAGTGAGCACACTTAGATTGGGTGGTTCAAAGGTATTATTGCTTTTAGCAATTAAAGCTTGATGATAAAAGGTGATTAATTGGTTTAATATTGGGATAAACCCATGCACCGATTGTATATCGTCAAGTTGGTTATCTAATAAATGACGCAGCGTTCTGCGGGTTTCGTCAGGCAGGCCTTTCGTTTGTTGTAACTGTTTTCCTGCATTTTGTACGCTGGTTAACAGGTCGCGTTGATGCGCTAGTTGAATCGCTTCCTGATTTTTTAGCAAGGCCAAAATATCATCTACCAAAGGAGAGAAGTCTTCAAAATCCATTCCTTTGTTTAATGCGCTACGGAACTTTGCTAGGCGGTTATCAAGCTCAATATCAAGTCCTTTACAGCTTAAAGATAACTTAGCCGCAAAGTTAGAAAGGGTGTCAACTTGATGTTTACGAGCGCTTTCTATTACTTTTCTACTGTCAATTGCTTGTTTTAGTTTTTGTTCCACCGTATTGGAGCTCCTAGACACCTACACACCATTATTTTAATACCTTTATTGGTTTAGTTTACAACAAAAACATATTAATAGTAGGTATGAGATCAAAAACTTAATGTTTTTAGCAACAAAATACGAACGATCTTAAATATAAGTGTATTTATCGCTTTTAATTCACTTTTAAAATGGGTCTTGTTAACCTTGGCACAACAATACGTTATATAAAAAAGAGCCTTTATGAAAAAGCTACTTGCCTTATCAATTTTAGCTGCCTGTTCAGCACCGGTATTTGCCGACGTTAATTACGCTTTAAACATTTCTCAGCCAGAGCATCATTTAGGTGATGTGAACGTAGAATTTCCTAAAACGGCGCAGTCTTTCTTAGATGTGAAACTTCCAGCATGGCGCACTGGTCGTTATGAAATTTTAAATCTTGCCAATGGCGTTCGCTACTTTAAAGCCAGTGATGATGAAGGTAATGCATTAAAGTGGGAAAAGATTGACCACAGCACATGGCGCATCCATTTAAATGAACCCACTGAAGTAAATATAGATTACCAAGTGTATGCCAATGAGCTAGGTAAGCGCGCCCGCCATATTGACGACAGCCATGCCTTTATTGATGCATCAGGCTTTTTTATGTTTAGCGAATCATTTCGCCAAGAGCCAGTAACGGTTGAATTAAACGTCCCTAAAGCATGGCGCTCTGTGTCAGGCATGGAAAATTATAAAAATAAGCACAGCTTTAAAGCCAGTGACTACGATGTATTAGTTGATTCGCCAATCGAAACCGGTATTAACGAGCTACGCACTTTTGAAGTTGATGGTCGTGAGTACGAACTGGTGGTATGGGGTGAGGGCAATTACGATATTGAACTGATGCTAACCGATTTGAAAAAGCTAGTGGCTACCGGCAATGTAATTTGGGACAGCTACCCGTATGAACGCTATGTATTTATGGTACATGCTACATCAGGCGCAAGCGGGGCAACTGAGCACTTAAACTCAACGATTATTCAGCGCCCACGCGACCGCTTTGCTAAACGTGAAGACTATTTAGGTTTTATAAGTACGGCAGCTCATGAGTTTATTCATACTTGGAATGTAAAAGCGTACCGTCCTAAAGGGCTTGCGCCATATGACTACACTAATATTAATTATTCAAAATTGCTATGGATAGCAGAGGGCTCTACCAGCTATTTTGAAGATCATTTATTAGTGCGTTCGGGTATTCAAACTAACGATGAGTTTTTTAATGTATTAAGCAAAACCATTAACCGCCACCTCACAACACCGGGGCGTGAAGTACAAAGTGCCACCGAAACCAGTTTTGATAAATGGATAAACCAAGGCGGCGATCACGCACGTAACTACAGCACTAATATTTATCTTGAAGGTTCATTATTGTCGATGGCGTTAGATATCGACCTACTTGAAAATAGCCAAGGTAAAATTAGCTACAGAGATGTACATAAAGCGCTTTATAAACAGCATAAATTACCGGCAGGGTTTACTGAGCAAGACGTACTGGCTATTTTAAAACAACTATCAGGGCGTGATTACAGCGCGTGGTGGCAGGCAAATGTTAGCTCACCAGCCAACCTTGATTTTGATGCACTGCTAGCAAAAGTAGGTTTAAGCCTTGAGTTACCAGAAAAAGCCAAGGCCACACCAAGCTTAGATGCATTTACTAAAAATACTGGCGAGTTACTTACGCTTACCCATGTACGCCGCGATGGTGCAGCATGGCAAGGCGGCTTAACCACCGACGATAAACTCGTCGCTATTAATAAAAAGCATGTAGGTAAAGACTTAACAGCCAGCCTAGAAACCTTTAAAGCAGGCGACAAAGTTACTGTTGATTTTATTCGTCGTGATGCATTAATGTCGACTGAGCTTGTGTTGTCTGAAGACTTCGACAAACCTAAAAAAGTGGTTGCGAATAAAAATGCCACTGATGAGCAAAAAGCATTATTTAAAGCATGGATGGGTGTAGCGCATCCAAATGATGTGAAAAAAGACGACTAACATCGTATATCATATTGTTTAAAAAGGAGCTTAGCTCCTTTTTTGTTTATTGGGCGCTATATTGTAACAATTTATCTCAGCGCAGTTGACCTTACTCATACTTAATGAGTAATCTGCAGGTTCAATAATAAAAGGGATTCTATAATGCGTTTAAAACCTCTTGTTGCCACTTTGGTAGCAACCTGTTCACTGGCACTTTCTTCTGCGGCCAATGCCGATGAAGGTATGTGGCAACCTCATCAGCTACCAGAGCTGGAATCAATTTTAAAAGCCAAAGGCCTTGAAATCAGTGTTGATTCAATTTCAAAATTAACCGAATTTCCAATGAATGCGGTTATTAGCTTAGGCGGATGTACAGCCTCGTTTGTTTCGCCAAAGGGCTTAGTTGTTACTAACCATCACTGTATTTATGGCTCAGTGCAATATAATTCAACGCCTGAAAACAACATACTTGAAAACGGCTTTTTAGCAAAAACACCGGCTGAAGATTTACCTGCTGCGCCAGGTTCACGTGTGTACGTTACAGAAACAGTGACCAACGTGACTGATAAAGTAATTAGCGGCACTAACGAGCTAAGTGCAAAAGCACGCTACGATGCGTTAGAAAAAAATCAAAAAGCCCTCGTTGCAGAGTGTGAAGCTGATGCTAGCTACCGTTGTAATGTATATTCGTTTCATGGTGGTTTAGAGTTTTACCTTATTAAATCGCTGGAAATTAAAGATGTACGTTTAGCGTATGCACCTGCTATGGGCGTAGGTAAATACGGTGGCGATATCGATAACTGGATGTGGCCGCGCCACACGGGTGACTTTGGTTTTTACCGCGCATACGTAGGTAAAGATGGCAAGCCAACAGAGTACAGTGAAGATAACGTACCTTACGTGCCAGAGTCTTACTTAAGTGTAAGTGCTAAAGGCGTGCAAGAGGGTGATTTTGTCATGGTTACTGGCTATCCAGGACGAACCAATCGTTACCGTATTGCGGCAGAGGTCGATTATGTATTTAACGACAGCTACCCTAAAGCGCGCATGCACAATACTAAATACGTGTCACTTATTGAAGAAAACTCAGAAGATGGCAGCAAAGCGCGTATTGCTTACGAAAGCACCATAGCTGGTTATAACAACTACATTAAAAACTATGGCTCGATGATCGAAAGCTTTAAAAAAGGCACCATGTTTGAGCGTAAAAAGCAATTTGAACAAGAACTTACAAGCTGGATAAACAGCGATAGCGAACGTAAACAGCGCTACGGTAACGTACTTAATGAGTTATCAGCACTTGTTGCACAATCGCAAGAGCACAGTGAGCGCGACCGTATGGTAGGCTATGTTCACCGTTCACAAATGATCAGCACGGCACGTCGTTTATACCGTTTAGCTTATGAAAAACAAAAGCCAAATAGCGAGCGTGAATCGGGTTATCAAGAACGTGATTTACCGCGTATTAAATCGGGTTTAGAGCGTATGTCACGTCGCTTTGACGCAAACGTAGATAAAGCCATATTACTGCACTTTTTAGAGCAATATGCAGCATTACCTAAAGCAGAGCGTTTTAGTGAAATTGATAAAGCCTTTGCTTTAGAAAATGGGTTTGATAAAGCAAAACAAAGTGCATTACTTGATGAAATGTACGCTAAATCAACGCTTGATAACGAAATTGTACGTAATTCATTATTTGAGCAAACGCTTAGCCAATTAAACCAAAGCCAAGACCCATTCATGCAATATGCAAAAGCCATATTCACGGTAATGAAAGCTGAGGAAGATAAGTCAAAAGCCCTTGCAGGTAAGTTACAAGCCGCTCGCCCAGAGTTAATGAGTGCGATTATTGCCTTTAATAAAGCGCAAAACAAACCGGTTTACGCCGATGCAAATAGCACATTACGTGTAACTTACGGCACGGTAGGCGGGTATTCTCCGCAAGATGGTTTAGTGGCCACGCCGTTTACCTCACTTGAAGGGTTACTGGCTAAAAACACCGATGTTGACCCATTTAATGCGCCTAAAAAGCTGCAAGAGCAAATTAAAGCCAAGCTTTATGGTGATTACACCGGTGGCATGAATACCGTACCGGTTAACTTTTTATCAAACGTAGACACAACTGGCGGTAACTCAGGTTCACCAACACTAAATGGTAAAGCTGAGCTGGTGGGTTTACTGTTTGACGGTGTGTACGAAAGCATTATTGGTGATTGGGATTACAACCCAGAGCTAAATCGCTCAATCCATGTAGATTCACGTTACATGCTGTGGGTAATGGATAAAGTAGATAACGCACAAAACTTATTAGACGAAATGAAAATCGTAAAATAAGAAGCAGTTAAAATAATAAACAGGCGCTTACCTTAATCGGAAGCGCCTTTTTTTGTTTAAACATTTTCGGCGATTAATTTAACTTAGGGTACGGGCTACGGGCTACGGGCTACGAGGTTCGGGCTGCGGGCTACGAGCTGCGAGGTTCGGGTTGCGGGGGGAGTTAATTTGTTTTTAGCAGTAAATGTCTTTCGTAGCAGCGACTTTATATCGCGTCAGAGTTAAGCCTAAATAAGCATTTACCACCGAGGACACAGAGTTCACAGAGAAATGCTTAAAAGATATCAATCCACCTCTGTGTAGCGCAAAGCGCCTCGGAATTCTCTGTGGTGCAAAAATTGTTTTTATCAGTAAATGTCTTTCGTAGCAGCGATTTCATATCGCGTATTTATGGACATTAGCATTTTACTCGCGCCTCGTAGCTCTCACTTCTCTTTGTTAAATAAGGTCTTTAAGTGATTTATGCACAAAGAGGGCGAAGAGACGCTGCGCTTTTGTATGAGCAGGGTGTTTTTAAATATAAACTTTTTAATAATGGTAACTACGTTGCGTTTAATTTATTAAATGCCAACCAACATTATTTTACCTTGTGCCATCCCCTCAAGCTGACAACTAAAATCAATTCGCTTTTCTGCAGGTGTTTTATACAGCAAAGTGAGTTTACGAAAAGGCGTGGTAATCACTTTGACCGTTTTGATTTGTAAACTAACGCGTGTTCGTTTGTCTAAAAAGGCAAAAGCCGTTTCCGTTAACGCTTTTTTACATGCGCTTAATGCTGTATTCGTTACAACGCCTGACAATATAGAGTTACTGATATCTTCAGCCGACAAGCTGCTATAGCCACTTGCCATTACGCAGGCAGCATAAATATCAAGTATGGCAATGGCACGTACTTTTTGACTTTTTGGATCCTCATAAACAGCCATGACGCAGGGTACTTTAGACTCATCAAATACCTGAGGTTGAATTGTGTTTACGATTAAGGACTGACTTATATGTTTATGAAACAATCGTTCTAATTGCGACAGTTTTGGTAACGCTAAATCACTGTTTAATTCAATTTCATCAGGGATGATTTCGTTATTTTCAACAAGCTGTACTAAAGGCAATAATTTATCGTGTAGTTGCGCGTCTGTGAAAGGCTTTGATAATACAAAGGATGCACCAAAGCTAATAGCTTCCTCAATTTGAGACTTTTCATCAACAGTGGTCAGCATCGCCACTATTATATTAAGTTGCCTTTGCTTTATTGCACGTAATAACGTAACTCCACACATATCAGGCATATGCCAGTCTGTAAGGACAATATCGGGGTGCCAACTACCAATCAGCGTTAACGCAGATTTAGCATTGCTAGCTTTTTCTATTAATAACTTTCGATAGCCAAATTTTTCCAACCCTCGGCGTACTATTTCGAGTGTTGCTTGGCTATCATCCACGATAAGTATTTTCACACAGGTAACTTTTTTTTAATGTTGTTGTTATTATGGCAGATTTTTTTCACAGCGCTAAACTCTAGTAAATAAACACTTAATTTAAGATAATTTAATAATGCCATATGCTGTTTTTCCGCCAGAGGTTTATCATTATATTGCTATAAATTTTGGGCTACTTATTTTAGCCGCGTGGTTTTATATTCTTTTACTGATACTCAGAGAGTTTAGGGCTTTTGCGTTGAGTATGGTTAAAAGTAACGGCACAATGGATGATGCGACGTTAGCTATGTGCAGAGAGTCTGTTGAAAATGCCATGAGCTATGTTAATGATAATCGAAAAACTATCGCTGAGTTAATCAGTGTACAAATGCTGTTACAACAACAATTAACAGAGGTTACTTCATCAACCAAAGATCATGTTACCGAAAAAGAACAACAGCTAATCGATGATCTCAATAAAAAATTAAAACGCTCGCATCAGTTAATTCGCAAACTAAAAGGGGATCTCGATAAAAGTGTTGAAAAATTAAAAGTTACCCGTCAAAAGCTCTATGCACAATATGATGCAGTGACTGTGCTTCAAGAAGAAAAAGACCAGTTACAAGCAGATTATGAAGCGCTTAAAACCGCAAGCGAAAATAGTGATAAAACATCAAGCGCAGATACATCCTCAACGCCCGATCAAACAAGACTACTTAACACTTTAAACGAATATAAAAGGCAAATTGCAGAGCAAGACCAACTACTACAGCAATTGCAGTTACAAACAGACGGGCCAGAAAGTAGTGAGGAGTTAGACACACTCAAGCAAGAGCTAGAAAAAACTCAGTACGCACTTAAACACCTTACAAAAGAAAAAAAATTCATTGAAGGGCGCTATTTAGAAATGATGAAAAATAGCCAAAAACCAAGTTAGCAAACGACTTTTTTTTTGCAGTCTGAGCCAGTACACGTTATGGCTGTGTTTTCTCATTCTTTCCTCATTCACTTCTCTGTGGTGAAAAAACTGTTTTTAGCAGTAAATGTCTTTTGTAGCAGCGATTTCATATCGTGTTAGAGTTAAGCTTAAATAAGTATTTACCACCGAGGACACAGAGAAATGCTTAAAAGGTATCAATCCACCTCTGTGTAGCGCAAAGCGCCTCGGGATTCTCTGTGGTGCAAAAACTGTTTTTATCAGTAAATGTCTTTTGTAGCAGCGATTTCATATCGCGTATTTATGGGCATTAGCATTTTACTCGCGCCTCGTAGCCCGAAGCCTCCCATCCACTTCTCTTTGTAAAATAAGGTCTTTTAGAGATTTATTTACAAAGAGGGAGAAGAGACGTTGCGCTTCTAGAAAAACAACACTGTGCTTTTCACTCATGCTTCAGCTTATTGATGAGTTGCATGATCGATTGATTGTTTTTTGTTAATTAAAGGCTTAGATGTAAATGATTAAATAAACCTTATTCAAGGTTTTGTCGCACTGGCGACAGCAGCCAAAGAGGGGCTGCCGCTGGTCCCTCTCTGGACACTCTCAGCGCACCCGAGCATCACGCTTTATCCTTCAAATAAACCATTGCTTGAACGTAAGCGGCGTATATTCACCATCCATGGCGAAGTTACGCCTTGTATTTCATCCATGAAATACATTACTCAGCAATACCTTATTTTCAGGGCGTGATGAAGGGGGAAATGTTAAACGTAACATGGGTAGTCACTTTTTACTTCGGTCGATTACAATGAAGCCCAGTAAACAAAGGCAACCTCAATTATTATTAGTGTTTTGCATTAACGATTGGCAGCAAAGTGCCAGAAGCAGATGGTCAGGAGTTATAATGTCTGAAGTCAAGATTTGACCCCTTTGGCTTCTAGAAGTCAAGATTTGACCCCTTTGGCTTCTAAAGAGTCGATGACTAAAACGGGCGTCAAAATAACCTATTTGTGGGGTAGCCTTGAAGAAGGTGAATTTAGAGGTGCACTTCTCAAATTTCCACCAGGTGTATCAGCAGCACTGAGCAGTAAGGCAAATACACTTCACGCTGTATTAATCAAAGGAAAGATAGCCTATCAAACACAAAGTAGTTTAAAGGCACTTAAACCCGGTAGTTATTTTGGTTCAAATGGCCTACATGCTCACCAACTTTCTTTCAACGATGATGATGAAAGCTTTATTTACGTGCGAAGTGATGGTGAATTCGACATTATATTAAACCCTAAACCCTAAACCCTAAACCCTAAATTCTAATTTATATCAATAAATGCAAGGCGGTCGTTACTTGAAAGTTACGACAGCCTTGGATAAACACAAGTCATGTCAATATTAGAATTTACTGAATCAGCGTTGTTCAAATACACTGGCTCAGTATGAGTTGGTAGTCGTTATTGTTACATTGCCTATGGTTTGATCATTAATAAGGGTAAAGACTGCCATTTTGATAAATGTTTGCCAGCCAGTCATTCACGATAGTGTTGGCTTCACTGAGTTCAGCCTGTGAAAGCTGAGGGTATAGCCGTTGCTCAAACCATGCATAACGATTATATAGTTCACCGTTTTCCGTTATTTCCATCATTAGGCGATTTAATGCGTACGACTTTGCTAAGCTATTACCGCTGATTTGTTGCGAATGATACAAAGCCGACAATTTCATTAACGCTTTTTCACTGCCATGCTGGGCTGCTTGCTCTAAAAAAGCGATTTTTTGTAGCTTGAATGCATCGCGCTTTTTAATGTACTCATCTCTGTTTTGTGTTTTAAAACCTTGTGATTGCATATAAAACTCTGCTGTTATATCAGCAAATGTTTGTTGCGCTGCAACAGATCCGTTTTGCGCTGCATCATAAAAATATAAATAAAACTCACGACGTTGCTCCTGATTAATTCCACTACAGTAATCAAATCTTTCTAACGTAGCATCAATTGCTTCACCTGCATCGGTATAATCAGCTATGGCTTCTAGCTTTGCTTGTAAGGCAAAATCATCAATAGGGGCAGTAAAGCAATATCTTAAATTGGCTGCAACAATATACTTTGCATCAATATCGCCTTTGCCAGCCTTATTTTTTAACTGCACTAAATGTGTTTTTAGTTGCCCTTGTTGTTTCCAGCGTGGAATGGCCATTACAGCAAGTTGGTTATTTTGATCTTGTATGCCTTTTTCTATAGGGGCGATAGTGTTTTTATCGGATAAATCATCGAGTGTTTCTTGTTTTAAACTAAGGGGGGGAGTTGCTTTTAACGTATTTGGTTCCTTTACCACTGAGTTGAGAGGTGAAGAGTGCGATAATCGGCCACTGCTATAACTTAGTGCAATCAAAAGTAATATTAAGGCTAAGCATAGGTAAAGCAAAACACCTAGAGTTTTATTATTTATTTTCAAAGGCTTGGTACCATTTATTTACGTTAAGTTAAAACAGATTAAATTCTTATTATTCTAAGTTAGCATGTTAGTTATTAAATAACTTCATCTTCATTAGCTGGATCACCACTTTCATCTTCGCTTTTAATTTGTTTTTGCTTCATTCTTTCAATTTTTTTTATTTCTTGAGGAGGAATAGGGTAGATTGATATTAATGGAAAAAAAGCTAAAAAGACCAATGCCCCCTTTGGCATTTTTTTGCTCCAAGTAACTAACTTAAACATTCCCTGAAAAACGACTAAGGCGAGTAACATTCCACCTAAATAATAAAATACTTCAATATCAATAGCGTTGAGTAAATCCATTTATCACTCCATCTTGTTGTAGTAACTCAATGGGGAGAGTGCTGATGATATTCAAGAGTTAAATGAGTTTTGGTACTCATTTACTACTAATTGCCTTCTCTATGTTCAAATGATTTTAAGGACATTGTCAGAGTTTAGGTGTTTGTCATATCCTTGGTTAACATTTGATAAATACTTATTATATAAGTTAAAACGATAACGCAAGAGATAGCTAAAATACTACTGTTAGGGAATAAATACCAAGCGGCTACAATTAAAATACTTCTTAGCACAGCATGAATTAAGCCAACAGGGTGTTTAACGATCCAAGAATATACTACCCAATGGAGTCCTAAGCCAACGCCTAAACTCAAAGGAACAAATTCAGGTGCATTTAAAAGTAATGGAATATGGACAGCCCAAAGAAGATTAACCATCACTATGCATAAACCCATTAGTTTTGCTAAAGGATTGGATGAGGAAACTAAGTTCTCATTTCTAAATTTAGCAATTAATAAAGCTATAGGAAAAATACCGCCTGTTGCAAAAAGTAAAATATATATAGAAACATTTGCGCTAAATTGTGTACTTAGAAACCCAACTAAACCCCAAATAATGATTCCAGCAACCGGCATTGAAATAGATCTGTTTGAAGATTGCTCAAATTCTTTTCTGTAATCATCTAATGTCAAAATATTCTCTCCTTGCTTGAGTAATGCTCAGACTTATTGAAGCACATATCGCGGCGTTAAGTAGTGAGCAACGCTGATACGAAACTTAACCTTGCCACCAGAAACACAAAAACTCAACCAAACCGAAATTACCGCGCGTTGCGAATCTGCCTTAAAAGCTTTGTTAGCAGAGTTTTTTTAGCAACCCTTGCTTAATTTCAGACCACTCTGAATCAATAATTGAATAAACAACCGTGTCCCTTACAGAACCATCCTTTAGTATTTGATGGTTGCGTAAAATACCGTCTTGATTTGCACCTAGCCGTTCAATAGCTTTTCGAGAAGCTGTATTGCAAACATGAGTTCGAAACTCGACTGCAATTGCCTCGTACCTCTCAAATAACTGTTTGAGGAGAAGATATTTACACTCTGTATTTATCAGAGTTCCCCTAGCCGAATTTGCATACCAAGTATAACCAATCAAAGCCCGTTTATTTGAATCATCAACTCCATAATAACGAGTCGACCCTACTATCTTATTAGTCACTCTGTCTCTCACCGCATAGGCGATATTACCTAGAAGCATCTGAGTGATTGCATCACTGACATAGCAATGCATCTTTTCTGGGCTTGGTACATTAGCGAACGATAGCTTCCAATGCTCTCCGTCTTTAACTGCCTCAATCAATGCCGGAACATGATCTAAAGTAAGAGGTTCAAGAGCAACATATTGACCTTCAATTAAGCTTTTTTCTGTCCACATAAGCCTCAATTTCCGTTTGATGTTCTTGTTAGCTACCTATTTCACCAATCTATCGTAATCAGCTTTAACACCATTTGGAATAGATGCTGCATCGATTAGCTCAAGTACGCTTTTCAAATTTCGTCTACAGCTTCCGTTGTTAGATACACGACGACCAATGGTTGTACTTCGAGCAGTAGCGGATCTGATAAGGGTTGCTACTTCGCGAGGAGAAAAACCTCGAATTATATCGTTGTAATACGAAACAGCTGCATTTGATATACCGTAACCATTTCCTATACGACAAGAAACTACTGTTTGTACGAAATAATCTTGAATTGTTTCTGGAATAGCACCTTGCTGTGAAACTTCTAATAGCCTTTCAGCAAATGGTGGTTCATTATAAAAATTATTCATTCCATTGTGCGCATTCCAAAGGCGATCAATTGCTCTTGAGAAAACAACATGTTGTTCTGATTCGTTAAGCAAGCCTAGTAAGCCAAGTTTTTCAAAGAACTGTAAAGAGGCGGTGTGTTTATCTTCAAAACCTTTCGCAACATAGTCAGAATGGCTATTGATTAAATCTGATTTTATTGTTGCAGTGAAATTTCCGCTCAAGCCACCACAAATATCTAGGGCATTTAATCTAGCTGGCTCAGCTGTTGCAGGATCACAGTAAACGCCGTGAACCATATTTACTAACATCTGTCTTTGCGCATCGTGGGTTTCAGTTAATCTTTGAATCCAAATTTGGCACTGGTGGTCATTAAATCTAGGACCTTTAACCGCAGAGATATACGCACCAATATCTACGCCTTTTGGCGAAGATGAATCTGCTAAAGCGTAGCGAACGCAGCGGTTTAGGAATGTTGTAAACTCACGGTCATTGACAGTGCCCATTGTAGGGTGAGCAGCAGAAAAGTTATTTCTTACATCTCTACATTGATCTAAAAAGAAAAAACCGTCCTCATCTATAATATTAAGTTTTAGGCAAAGATCTAATAACCTACTATCTTGTAGCTCAAGAAGATGTTTTTCTTCAAAGTCACTTTGTTGAATTTGAGCAACTACAGCCAACCCAAAGTTTCTAATTTTTTGACGCAGTTGTAAAATTGCAGCATTCCATATGTAGTTCATTGCACCGTCAAATAAGCCTGTACTAACAGCTACGCACATACGTGCGACTAGCTCGCCTCTCAAATCGGCTGGTATTTCACGTAACTCCCTAGGAAGATCTCTCCACGCGTATTCGATTTCTTCTTGGCTTGCTAATACATCTCTGGGTATACCAAGTGCCGCAGTGAGTTCATTAATAGCGGGTAAAACAGTATTTGGTAATGCTGGAAGGTTTACGTCTTCCTTAACAACGATATCGTTCATTTATACTCCATTATATGAGAGGTAGCTAACGCCCCAATAAGGGGCTAAAAATTGTTTGCTAAAATGTGTAGCGAAGCGAAACCGAGCAAACTGTTTTTAGTCCCGCTTAATTGGCTTGTTAGGTTACACTTTACTCAAAACTTTGCCCATTGCTTTTTTAAACCTACGCCATGGAATATACCAAAGGTTAAGCAAATTATGGAACTCCATAACCAAAACTCGGGACTACGGCCCATTGGTATGGACATTAGAGTAAACCCAGCAAGTCCACGAATAAGGTATATTGATGTAATAACTATTAGAGCTAACCGAGTTAAGGGAAGTTTCCGTATTAAACCCGCAGCAGAAAATGCATAAAGTGACCAAATAGACAAAACAGAAAAAATACCTAATGTTATGAATGTTGGATAATTACTACCTTGCTCTGCCATTAATGCCATTTCTTCTCCTGCACCAAAGAATCTATACCATGGCGCACCGAAGAATATACAGCCTAAGTGAAGTATTGCCGCAATAGCACTTAATACTCCTGAAATGATCAAATATACATTCATTTGATTGGAAACCTCCGTGTAACCTAACATTTTAGTATTTATGCGACACGCTGTTTGTGTTGCATAATCGCTTGTTGGACTGAGCCGCTACCTGCTCGGTGTGTCAGAGTTGGTGTTGTTTATGCTATGGGAATTTGCTTTTTGGAGGCTCTCACTTTCCTAGCTGATTTAATCAGCTTAGCGAGTGTTATGTAAGCTTTCCCTGCATTGCTCAGCGCTTATTATGTATTCATTACACCTAAATTTGCCTTAATAAGCAATTATATTTTTTACACGTACAGAGGCCGCTAGCCTGAGCAGTTAAGCAGGTTAACTAATTGATTTTAAGCAGCTACCTAGCTGCTAACTCGTTCGCCCTACTTTGGTCCTTGTTTCATATAACTGGAATACGCCAATTAATCGCATGATACCTGCCTTACAATGCTGGCAAGGCCAATGCGGTATCAGTGTTACGTTTTCTGTCTTTAGCTTCTCCACTTTACCTATGTGTGATTCTTGTGACCTTATTAATGCTAACTTTCGCTTGCGACATGCATTAGCTAAAAAACCATAGTGACGAATGCGCATAAACCCTTTCGGCAATACATGTTGTAAGTAACGACGTAAAAATTCGTCACAACTCAGTGTCATGACCTTATCGCGGTTATTATCTGCATAATCGTGGTATTTAAAGCTCACTGACTGCTCATTCGCTGACACTAATCGCGATTCTGACATCACGCCTTTTCGTGTATAACGAGCAAGGTAACTAACTAGCTTTTCACTGTACGTTAAACAGGCTTTACTATAAACACACCATTTGGTTGGCATGTTTATCTTCTCGAATGAACTATCACATTCATTGAGCGCCGCCAGCATTTTACCTCTAAACACTGTTGATAACGCTTTCACGGGGTATAAATAGCCTTTTTCTATTTCATGCCAGTGCGCTTTATCAAGCGCGCCTGCGGGTATCAAACAGTGTAAATGGATATGCTGACTTAAGTTTTGCCATGCGGCTTTAAATAAACACTGGTACAACGCGCTTGGGTTATAGTGCGCAATGATATTCAACTCATGAGGGAGCGTAAAAACAAGGTGGAAATACCGACACGGTAATAAATCCTCTTGCTGCCTTTGCACCCACTTAGCAGTAGCCATGCCTTGGCAACGCGGACAATGACGGTCTCGACAACTACATCCAATCTTTTGTGACTCACCACAGTTATCACATTGCCATGCTTGGTAACCGAGCTGACCTGTTCTGCATGATTGAAGGTGCTGACAGACACGCAGTTGTTGATAGCTCATCGTATGATGCTGTCGATAATTCTCAAGATTTGAGTTTAAAATATCAGCGAGATGCAAAGCGCTCACTGTTTACCCCAACTCGCAAGCAAATCAATGCCGCCATGACCTAACTCTGGTAACCAATGTAAGTAACTTTGTGTCGTTTTAATATCACTGTGACCAAGCTGATGTTGCAATTGATGAAGTGGCATACCTGATTCAAGTTGGTGTGTTGCATAAGCATGGCGTAAAGCATGTGGGTTACAGTGCTTTAAGCCACATGCTTGTGCATGTTTTCTCAATGCCTTTCTGAAGCTTGAGGGTGACATGGGTTTATCCATTAACAACCGCGAGTAAAACATCCAGCCCGTTGGGTGATACATTTTCCAATAACAACGTAATTGAGCCAGCACACTGTCTGATACAACCACATAGCGTGACTTATCTCCTTTACCCTTTTCAATTAAAATGGTTTTACGCTGTCCATCTATGTTTTTCACTTTAATGTGCAACAGCTCGCCAATACGTAAACCACACCCGTAACACACCACTATTAACGTTTTTAGTCGCATATCATCCGTGCAGCTCTCTATCAGCCGCCGCATATCATCACGTGATAAATAGGTGGGTGCGCGAAGTTTTACTTTTGGCAATGCGACGTCTAAGTTCAATGGCCGGTGTAAAATATTCTTAAACATAAACCAAATGCTGTTTATCTGTATTTTTTGGCTTGCTCTAGACAGTTTACGAATAGCGGGATCGTTAAAAAAGGCGTTAAGTTCGTCATCAGTAATCGAATCGAGTGGTTTATTAAAATAATGACTGAGTTTTAGTAAATGTTCACAGTAGCTTTTACAGGTACTTTGCGAATAACCACGATAGGCTATTTCAGTTTTGACTTGTTCAATGAGTGTATTCATGACTTACCTCCAAGTTATGGGATAACCCCAAGGTAAGTGTGGCTCAAATGGTCAGAATAGGATCTCCGCGTAGCGGCTTAGTTCAACAATTTAATAGTGCGCTCATCGCGCATATTCATACCAGCACTGCGCTCATTTTCTTTTACATATAGTTTTAACAAATTACCTAACATATTACTATCACTAAGTTTTTATTGTGTTTAATAAATACTTAGAGGAATAATATGCGCGCTTGGCTCATTTTCTTGAATATATGAGCGAACGGTAGAATTAGATACAGCACTCAATCAAATTACTTCAACATTCTTTAGTATATTTCATGTGCATTTTGTAACCATTAAATGCTAGGTTAGGTGTAACTATATTGAAGGAATAAATTATGAAACTTGAGTCTTTAGCGTTGCACCATGGTTATGAATCTGAAGCCACCACTAAGTCGGCGGCGGTGCCAATTTATAACACCTCTTCGTACACCTTTGATAATACCCAGCATGGCGCTGATTTATTTGATTTAAAAGTGCCGGGTAATATTTATACCCGCATTATGAATCCGACCAATGAGGTACTTGAGCAGCGTATTGCGGCGATGGAGGGCGGCATTGGTGCGCTGGCAGTGGCCTCGGGTATGGCGGCGATTACCTATGCAATTCAATGTTTATGTGAAGTGGGCACTAATATTGTAAGCACCAGCCAAGTGTATGGCGGCACTTATAATTTATTTGCCCACAGCTTGCCGCGCCAAGGTATAGAAGCGCGAATGATTAAAGCCGATGATTTTGACGGCTTTGAAAACGCGATTGATGAAAACACCCGTGCGGTTTTTTGCGAATCAATTGGTAACCCAGCTGGGAATATTGTCGATATTGCTCGCCTTGCGAAAATTGCCCACAGTAAAGGGGTGCCTTTAATTGTAGATAACACCGTGGCTACGCCGTATCTGTGTCGCCCATTTGAGTTAGGTGCCGATATTGTGGTGCACTCGCTCACTAAATACATTAACGGTCATGGTACCGCGATTGGTGGCATGATTGTTGATTCGGGCAAGTTTGACTGGAAAGCCAATGCCACCCGTTTTGCGATGATGAACGAGCCTGATCCGTCTTATCATAATGTAGTGTATACCGATGCGTTTGCTGAGGCGGCGTTTATTGGACGTTGTCGCGTTGTACCACTTAGAAATACCGGTGCGGCGCTTGCGCCTAAAAACGCCTCTGATATTTTAATTGGCCTTGAAACGTTAGGGCTAAGAATGGATCGTCACTGCGAAAACGCGCAAAAAATTGCTGAATACCTAGAGAGCCACCCTAAGGTGCTTTGGGTTAATTATGCGGGACTAAAATCAAGCCCGTATAACGAAATGAGCCAAAAAATTACCAATGGTAAAGCGTCAGGTATTTTAAGTTTTGGTATTGCCGGTGGCCTTGAAGCCGGTACGCGCTTTATTGATGCTCTAAACATGATTTTACGTTTAGTTAATATTGGCGATGCTAAATCGCTGGCGTGTCATCCTGCATCTACCACGCACCGCCAATTAAATGATGAAGAACTGGCCAATGCGGGCGTTAGCCGCGATTTAATTCGTTTATCGGTGGGTATTGAAAACATTGACGACATTATTGCCGATGTAAGCCAAGCGCTTGATAAGGCCTAAATTGTACAGTAAATACCTCAAACTTTTTTGAGATATTTATTTTTGTAATCAAAAAGGAGTGCAGATACATGAAATTTTTAATTTTTCTCGGTTCGGTTAGAAAAAGTACCCCACCTAAGCCTGCGCGTTTAGGGCAAAGGGTAGCAAAAGCATGTGAGCGTTGTTTGCTTGAGCACTACTCTGAACACGAAATAGAGCTTATTGATCCGCTCGATTACGATTTAGACCCTATCTTTAAGCCGCATTTTGCTTACGCACAGGGTGATGCGCCAGAGTCGCTTAATGCCTTAGCAGCAAAAATTAAAGCCAGCGATGGCTTTGTTATGGTGAGCCCTGAATATAATCATTCGATGAGCCCAGCACTCGCTAATTTGTTAAACCACTTTGGTAGCTCGTTATTTGGCTATAAACCCAGCGCGATTGTTACGTATTCTGCAGGGCAATGGGGCGGTGTGCGCGCTGCTGTTGGCATGCGCAGCTTTTTAAGTGAACTGGGCTGTTTGCCGGTATCAGCAATGATCCATGTACCAAAAGCACAGGATGTGTTTATTGAAAGTGGTGAAGCAAACAATGCGGCAGAGCAAACATCGTGGGATAGCTATTTTTCGCGCACATTCAATCAATTAATTTGGTGGGCAGAAGGCGCTAGCAAACAACGTGAAGCGTTAGATCCAAAGCAATTAATTAAAGATTTTAAACGCGACCCATCACAACGTAATGCGCCTTAACGGTTAATAAATTGAAGCTATTCTTTTTTGGCGTCTTCACGAGGGGAGGCCAAAATAGTTTGCTTTTGCTCATCGGTTAAAATAATCCAGTCGAATATTTCGTCACTTGTGCGCCCGCACCCAGTACAGTAGCCATTCATTCTATAACATTCACCGATACAGTCTGTTTTTAAATGAGTGGATTGTTTACTGGGTGTTAGGCGCATACATTCTCTCGTAATTATTTAGTGGCGACGGGCTTTCCTACTTCTAACGAGGTAGACCAGGTTTTAATTTTTGATAAGGTTTTGCTGGTATAAACAGAAATAACCGGCGATTTATCATCAAGTACAAAGGTGGTGCGCAGAGAGGTTTCCGACTCTTTTTGTGTTTCTAACCAGTTGCTATTTTTTGTTAGACATTGGCGAGTGAGCTCAACGGCTTGTTGATGCATGGCAACGGCTTGTTGTTGGTCTTTGTAGTTTTCTTGACAGCGATAGGTCACGGTTTGATTGTTAAAGCTGGTTACTTGGCAGTTATTGCCAAATACGTTGTACTTTGCGCTCCACACATCTAAATAAGGTGTTTTTACTTTGGTGTCTTTTAACGCTGCAAAGCGATTGTCATAGGCGGTAATCAGCCCATCCATTTTTTCGCAGGGAGTTAGGTTATCTAGTTTAGCTTTTTGTTCAGTGGTTAAACTGCTACAGCCAGATAAAATTAGGCCAGTTAATACCAGCGATATATAGGTTTTCATAATGCGCTATCCTTTTGTAATAGCTATTCCTTGAACATTAGGGTCTATTGACCTTTCAAGGTTGAATTTGCAGCAGTCTGTTTGGTATTTAGGCAAGGCAGAGCCTATGTAGTGTGGTTATTCCCCATAAATAGGTGATAACGCAGCATCAATGCCAAACAGGCGCTGCCCTTCGGGTTCTGCCTAGGGGCGATTTACTCTTTGTTGCTCGGTTTTGACTTAGCCCACTAGGTTGCAAACCTCGCGCCGCGATTAAACCGCCCCTAGTTTGAACAAATTTTAATCCGCAAAGGTCAACAGACCCTAGTTAAAGAATACCTAAGGGAGGAAGTAAATGCTATTCGCAAGGTGTAATTTAAAGTGAATTTATGGTTTTAACATACTGAGTGCGCCACAAAATGGCGCACACAGTAACAGGCGGTTTTACTTATGACGCCCTTGTAGGCAAGCAACTGCATCGGTGAGCTCTAAGCCTTGACGCTGTAGTAACACAATTAAGTGATACAACAAGTCAGCCGATTCGTTAGTAAGCTCATTGTTGTCGTGTTTCATTGCCGCAAGCGCCACTTCAACGCCTTCTTCACCTACTTTTTGGCAGCTGCGGCTTAAGTCTTCAGCAAATAAGGACGCGGTGTAGCTTTTAGCTGGATCGTCGTTTTTACGTGCAACAATCACATCTTCAAGTTGCGCTAAAAAGCTTAAGCTTGGTTTTGCAGCATCGCCAAAACAGCTTTGCGTGCCTAAATGGCACGTTGGCCCTTCTGGGTTTGCCAATACTAAAATTGAATCGTAGTCGCAATCTGTATGCACAGAGACCACGTTTAAGTAGTTTTCTGATGACTCGCCTTTGGTCCATAAACGCGATTTAGAACGCGAATAAAAAGTAACCTTATTACTTTCAAGCGTGACAGCAAGCGCTTCGCTATTCATAAAACCTTGCATTAAAATAACGCCAGAGCGTGCATCTTGAACAATCGCAGGGATCATCTCGCTTTTTGCGAAATCAACTTGAGTTAGGTTTTCTTGCGTTACTAGCATAATCTGGCTGCCACTTGGTTATCTATTAAAAATTGTTTTAGTTCGCCAATGTTAATCACGTTTTTATGAAAAACGCTGGCTGCGAGTGCACCATCTACTTTGCTTTGTTTAAATACATCAACAAAATCTTGCATTGTGCCTGCGCCCCCTGAGGCGATTAAAGGAATGTCGCATAGCTCGCGTATTTTACTCAGCTGCTCATTGTCGTAACCATTACGAACGCCATCTTGGTTCATACAGTTTAAAACAATTTCGCCAGCGCCTAAGTCTTGTACCCGCTGAACCCACTCTTGGGTTTTATAACGAGTACGGCTTGAGGCATTAGGATCGCCTGTAAGCTGATACACTAAGTATTCACCGGTTGTTTCATCGTAAAAGCTATCAATACCGACAACCACACACTGCTTGCCAAACTCATCGTGTAACTCTTTTATAAGCTCAGGACGGGCAATGGCAGGGCTGTTAATGCTGATTTTGTCAGCGCCGCGTTCAAGCACGCGCGCTGCATCGGCTACCGACTTAATGCCACCCGCTACACAAAATGGAATATCGATATGGCGGGCAATATTTTCTACCCAATTTACATCGAGTAATCGTTTTTCAACGCTTGCACTGATCTCGTAAAATACCAGTTCGTCGGCACCGGCTTCACTGTACGCTTTAGCAAGTGTTAAAACATCGCCGACTACCTCATGGCCCTTAAATTTAACGCCTTTAACGACTTGGCCGTCTTTTACGTCTAAACAAGGAATTATGCGTTTTGATAACATGCGCTTACCTCGTTTTTAAAATTCTGGATTGTAATATGGTTATTATTACGTTTGTTATTGGTATAACTCATTAGAAAACACATAGACTGCACTTGATATGTTATATTTTTAATAAAAATGAATAGTTAATTTAATGAATGAATCTAAATGCATTACTATGCAATGAATTCTTGGCTCCACTATATAATAAAACTTGCGCTATGTTAATGGTAAAAGCTAGAACTAAAAGTGATAATTCATTCCGGAAAAACGCGCAATCTTGAAACCGTATACTAAATTCATAAAATACTAAAAATTAGCGTGTTTCTTTAGAAAACCGATAGCAGTTTCGACCGGAATTTTTAGCCTCGTAAAGTGCTTGGTCTGCGTGTGTTTTTACTTCTAAGCTAGTATGAGCTTGTCCGTTTGTGATGGTAATTCCTATACTTATTCCGAGCGTGCGTTTTTGGTCAAATAAAATAAATGGTTTGCTAATATTTGTAATGATTCTTTGTGCTATCTCAGAGATCACGTCTTTATCATTTAACTGTGGCAAAATTGCTGCAAATTCATCTCCACCTATTCGAGCAATAATATCGTGCTTACGTAAACAGCTTTTTATGCGCGTTGCAACTTCTTTAAGTGCTTCATCGCCTGCACCATGGCCTAACTCATCATTTATTGGCTTGAAGTAATCTAAATCTAAATACATGAGGACTAATGGTGACTCATTGAACTGGGCTTTATTTAGTTCTTTATCAAGCTTATCTAAAAATATCCTACGGTTATAAAGTCCTGTTAAGCTATCTACAAACGCATAACTTTCTACTTTGGCCTCGTATTCTCGTCTGGCGATAGTGTGATTAGCAAAGGTGTAAATAACAAATATCATTAATAACATTACACCTAGATAGAGCAAAACAATCAATTTTTTTAAACTACTAAATTCGTTTTCAATCAGTGATAGAGGGACCTTATTTACTAACTTCCATTTGGGCCATTTCCCGTTGCTATTTCTCGGATTATCAAGTGTTGGTACTTGATCTAGTAAGGTCATGTGTTCAAAAATATAAATGTTGTTATCCTTTTCAATGATCCCATTTGTTTTAGTTTCCATCGCTTGCCATATATCTGGATGGATATCTTGAAAACGTTGCTGGGGTTTATTGGCAAACATAAAAGCCCATTGTTTTTGTACATCACCAAATAACCAGTAACTTTCTTCATTAAAGAGCATAATGTCACCTAGTGAGCTTTTAGAAATATTTTCTAATTGACTAAGTAAATGCACACCTCCGAGATTTATTATAAGTAAGCCAATCTTTTCATTGTTTTTGTCAACTAGCACTGAGCCTAAACGGATCATTGGTTTTAATGGCCTTTCAATTTGACCATTTTCAATATTTAAATCTAATGGAGATATAAAAATATCATCAGGGCTGAGCTTTATCCCGCGTTTATAGTAGTATCGATCGCTTTTATCTTGAAGCTTGTCTGGAGGTACGATAACGGTACTGTTATTTTCTCTTTGCACCCTTATTAACTCTTGGCCTTTTAAGCTAAGAATTCTTATTTGGGTGTAATAATTTTTTATGGTGATAAAATTAAAATAGTCCTGTTCTAATAGTGTTTTGTTTTCATTACTAAAAAAACGCTGTTCCTTAAAGTGGTGATTATTTTTAAGAATTAACAGATCACGAGATGCATGATTAAGTTGTTGTAAAAACGAATATTTAGCTTGTTTTAACTCATTTTTCTCTTTTTGAATAACAGAACCTATACGCGTTTGTATTTGGTTTTCGTAAAACATATACAAGGCAATATATAAAATAATTGCAGAGCAAAAATAGGTCAGTAGGCTAGTAAATATGGTTGTGTTTAGCTTTTGCGAATTTTGCTCTTGTAAGGGCAAGAAGGCAGGTTTAATAATGGAAAAGTAAATTATAGGCACACTCAGACTACTGAGTATTAAGCTATCAATTGCTATGACTTGCCATTGCTGTAAAACAAATTCGTCAAAATTAAAGGCAAACATAACTAAAGCCTCAATCGTAAAAACGATCATAGCTATTTTAAATGTTAGGAATTCGGTTCTCGATTGTTGGTTTTTTACAAAGTCACTATCATTAAATAAGTAGTGAATAGTAATAATAGCAATGAATGAGATAAGGCTGGCATCTAATATTACAGAAAACCAGATGCCTGTATATTTCGTAACAAATGATGCCAATAACATCATAATAATGGCTTCACTTAACGCCAGTGATATAAATAGAATAAGTAAGCGTTGTAATGGCATATAAAGTTTCCGAGCCAATTATTATTGAATAACAAAAGCGACTAAATTTAATATAGGGCGGACAGTAGAATTGTTATCGTTAATTTAAAAATACTGCTGTTTGATATTAATATAATAATTAGAAAGTGCGTTTATTGCCATTATGGTTGTGCGTTTATTCTGTAATTTTTGACTAAAGTAGGGTGAATCTTGATCAAAGTGTTCATAACATTTGACCAAGATTCAGTGTGATCAACAATTAACTATGTATATGTTCATCTGTTTTTACGTTCATAAATATCGCGTAGAGTACGGGGATCACAATTAAAGTCAGTAGGGTGGCAAACAGTAACCCAAACACCAGTACCACTGACATCGATTGGAAAAACGCATCAAAATACAGTGGAATAACCCCTAGTACAGTGGTGAGTGTGCCCATCATTACTGGTCTTACCCGACTATTTGCCGAATCGATAATGGCCTCATAGCGTGGTTTTCCTTGGCGTATTTCCATATCCATCTGATCCACTAATACAATGGCATTTTTAATCAATAAACCAGAGAGCGACAGTAATCCTAATATACCCATAAACTCTAATGGGATTTGTGTAGTAACCAGCCCAAAAACAACACCAATTAAGGCTAATGGCACCACAAGCCAAATAATAATAGGTTGTTTTAATGCGTTAAATAACACAATAACAATGAGTACCATGGCTAAAAAACCCAGTGGAATAGTTGAGGCCAGCATTTCGTTAGACTCTTTCGATTGACCATATTCGCCATCCCATTCTAGGCGGTAGCCTTGTGGTAGTTCAATGGCTTCTATTTTTGGTTTTACTCTATTAAATAACTCAGAAGCAAGCTCCCCTGGCAGTGGATCGGCTTGGGCTTTTATGGTCCATTCACGGTCTTCACGTTTTAATATGCCGTCGCGCCATACGGTTTTAAAGCCATTGGTGACTTGAGCAAGAGGCAGTGTTTCACCGGTGATATTGCTTTGCACTTGAATGTTACCAATGTCGTTTATGTCTACGCGTTCTTTTTGTGGCGCTCTGACGATAATAGGAATGAGCTCTTCGCCTTCACGATACTGCCCAACCACTTGCCCTGAAAAGTTTTGTTGCAGTGCTTCAGCAACAGCTTTGCGCGTTACACCTGCGCGCTGTGCATTAATGGCTGAGTACTGTGGTTCAATAACACTAATGCGTTGTCGCCAGGTGTCTTTAATTGATAACGCACCGCCATCATCAATTAATATGGCTTTTGCTTTTGCTGCCAGCTCTCTTAATACACTCGGATCGGGGCCTTTAAATGTGGCTTCTATTTTAGAGCCACCACCTGGGCCCATTACAAAGCGCCATACTTTGCCTTGCGCATCCACAAAGTTATTATCGATGTAGTTTTGTACCCTAGGTAAGAGTTGATCTAGTTTTTTATAGTCATCGACTTTAGCTAAAATTTGCCCGTAAGAACTGTTGGGTGATTCGCTGCCATAAATAAGCATGTAACGTAATCCGCCACCGCCAATAAGCGTTTGTATGCCTTCAACGCCGTTTTGTTGTTTTACAAACGCTTCCAGTTTGAGCATGTCTTTTTTGGTTTTTTCAATATCGGTGCCTTGTGGTAACCAAAAATCAACCACCATTTGCGGCGTGGTGGAAGCTGGGAAAAACCCTGATTTTACAAATTGAAAACCCCACATAGACACACTAAACATGGCAACCACAACAGTAACCGTTAACCAGCGATGATGAAGTGCTGACACTACAACCGATTGATACAGTGCCATGAGCTTATTAGGTTTTGCTGAACCGGAGGTATCGCCATCTTGTTCTTTAAACAAGCAATAACAAAACAGGGGAGTTAGGGTAATGGCAAATAACCAGCTGTATAACAAAGAGATTAAAATAACCCAAAATAAATGGCCGGTAAATTCAGCGGTATCGCCCGGTGCGAGGCCAATAGGTGCAAAGGCAACAATGCCGACTAATGTACCGCCAAGTAGTGGCCATTTAGTTTGTTTTACAACTTCACTGGCAATGTCTAACTTTTTACGCCCTTGTTGTGTGCCTACCAAAATTCCTTCTGTCACCACAATCGCATTATCAACCATCATACCGAGGGCAATAATAAGCGCACCTAAGGAAATACGGTGCATGGGTATACCGCTAAAGTCCATGGTAGCAAGTGTCGCAAAAATAGTTAGCAGTAATACGGCGCCAATAATAATCCCAGAGCGCAACCCCATAAATAGCAGTAGCGTGACCATGACAATCACCAGCGCGACTAATACATTAACCACAAAGTTATCGACTGAGTCTTGTACCACTTTTCCTTGGTGGTAAAACTCATGCACGCTGATGCCAAGCGGTCTGAGGTTTTCAGTTTGCTTTACTTTATCATCAACGCGGTCAAACACTTTTACCACATTAGCGCCTAATACACTGGCAACCCCCAGGGATATGGCAGGCTTAGAGTTGTAGCGCACTAACTTGGTTGCTGGGCTTTGAAAACCGCGGTATACATTGGCAATATCTTTTAGGTAAATTGTTTTACCTTTAGCGCTGGCACTTACCAGTAGGTTTTTAATGGTATCAACGGAGTTTAATTCGCCGGTGGGATCAATAAAAATACGTTGATCGCCAATTTGGGTATTACCTGCACTCAATACGGCGTTTTGTTCATCCAAAATACCGTAAATGTTATTGATAGATACACCTAAAGAGGCTAACTCTTCTCGAGCAATTTCTACAAATATTCCCTCTTGTTGTACGCCCGTCATGGTAACTTTCGCTACACCGTCTACTTGTAAAATGTCACTTTGTAGCGTTTTAGCATAGGCATGCAGTTCATCGGGGGAGTAACCTTCGGCAGTAATTAAATAACTTAAGCCATATACATCGCCATAATCATCAAACACTTTGGGGGTCCCTGTACCAGGAGGAAGTGTTGGGCGAGTATCGTTAATTTTGTTTCTGAGTTTAGTCCAAATAACTTGTAGCTCAGATTTGGTTGGCGAAAATTCTGATTTAATTTCTACTTTAATTTCAGATAAGCCCGTTGATGAGGTCGACGATATAGTATCGACTTCTTGTAACTCTTGAATGGCACGCTCAAGCGGCTCGGTCACTTCTTTAGCAACCTCAAGCGGGCTCGCGCCTGAATAAGAAACAAATACTTGCGCGGTGCGAATTATAAATTCGGGATCTTCAAACCGAGCCATGTTTTTGTATGACGAAAAACCAAAGCCAAGCGTTAAAATGATGAGTATAGTGCTAATTAATTTATTATTTATTGTCCACTTTGCTAAATCCATGACTGCGCTCCTATGCTTTAGTCCAAGGACGTACTTTCATACCCTCAGTCACATAGTTTGCACCTGCACCTACAATCACATCACCTGCTTTTAAGCCCTCAGTAATAATCAGTTGTTCGCCAATACCTTGCTCAATAGCAACGAGTGTTTTTGATACTTGCATTGTTTGTTGGTCAACAGTCCATACGAAATGCTGGCCGTTTTCTTCAAAAATAGCAAAGGTAGGGACAGCCAGTCGTGTTGCGTTTGAACTTGTTTGACGTTCTATTTTTAGGCTGGCATTCATGCCAGGTAATATATTAAGGTTATTGGGTACAGCAAACGAAAAGCGTACTTCATAGGTTTGACTGGCTGAGTCGGCTTCTAAATTCGCACGTCTAAATGTGGCAGGGATAGGCGCAGCCGATACATCTTGTAAAATAACAGTCGCTACATTGTTTTGTTTAGAATCTACCGTGGCCACAATAGACGCGGGAATATTTACAACCGCTTCCATTTCACCTTTACCAAATAGGGTAACTACATGTTGCCCAGCACTGATGTTTTCAAGCTGCTTTACTGGAACTTCTGCAACAATGGCATCGTAAGGCGCTATGATTTTACTGTCAGATAATGCCTTTTGCGCTGAGTCATATTGTGATTCGGCCACTTCTTTTTTAGATTTTAGTTGCTCTATATCTCGCTGTGAAATAACACCGTCTTTTGCAAGCTTTAAACCACGTTGATAATCATTGTTGGCCGTTTCAAACTGTATTTTGCTCGACTTAACCTCATTAACAAAGTTTCGTTGCTCTAATGCGGCTATTACGTCTCCTTTTTTTACGTTTTGCGCAGCAATAACGTTGAGCTTTTCAAGTTTACCACTGACCTGAAAGGCCAGTTTTGAGCTGTTTATTGTATCTATAGTGGCAGGATAGGTGAGTGTTTTTGATTGAGAGCCATCATCAATGGTTATTAACTTAACAGGGCGTGGCTTGTTTTGCTTTTGAGTGCTGACTTCGCTATCTGAACAACCGGCTAACAACAGTAGCGCAATACTAATAAAATTAAATTTAGTAAAACATGGTTTATTGATCATCTTGCTTACCTTAAATAAAAAGTGCGGTGTTAATCGTTGGCATTTTTGTGTGGTTCAAAATTATAAAATGCGTAAATGTGTTTATTTTCGAATTTACCTGTACTGCTGTTTATTAAGCTATAACTACTTACTACTTGAAAAAAGCAGTAGATAACGAGTGAGTAATAAATAATATTTTAATTTCAACAGTTTATTATTGCTGTACGGTTTTGTTTTAATTTGTGTGATTTTGTAGAACGTAATAAATCAGTACCCTAATGCTTGCTTTGTATCAACATTAGTATAATTAACAATCGGCTTTTTTAAAGCGCAGCTCATAAAGATTATATTTTTGGAATTTAAAATACTTAAAGTGCGGTTTTTATTAATTAAATTGAAATATTAATTGCTTGGGGTCGGTCTTGTGAGTGTCGTGTCGGTATAACTAAATAAAAGCTATCCGATCTAAAGCATATCTCAGTAATGGTTAGCCATTAATTTAAAGACGTAATTAAAACTATGAAAAATTCCAAACATAATCATCATGAAAATAATCATACGAGGTCTAATCCTACCATGAGTAAAAAAATCACCTTAATTGCAATAATCACTTTATTTGCACTGACGATTTTATATTTTACCGGCGCTTTTAACAGCGATGCGGTTACTGCGCAGCGTTTTGTTAATTTACAACAAGGTGATCAAGCCCATGCGGGTTTTCGTCGAGCCCATGCAAAAGGTATTTGTTTAGCGGGGTCGTTTGAGTCTACCGGTGAGCTTGCTAAATATTCGCAAGCAAAGGTATTTGATTTAGGGGCCACTCCTTTTGTTGGCCGTTTTTCTATTGCGGGCAATAACCCAACCGCGCCTGATTTAAAAGCACCGGTGCGCAGTTTAGCGTTTTCTATAACTACCGATGATAACCAAGAATGGCGCGTAGCAATGAACACGCCTCCAGTTATGGCTGTAGCGACGCCAGATGCGTTCTTTAAACAGTTACAAGCGCTATCCCCTGATCCGGTAACTAAAAAACGCAGTCCTGAAAAAATTAAAGCCTTTTTTGCCGCACACCCTGAAAGTGCCGCATTTAATAACTGGAAAGCAAGTTATAAACCAACCAGCAGTTTTGCCACTGAGCAATACCACAGTATTAATGCCTTTTATTTGGTTGATGAAAATAATAAAAAGCACGCCGTACGTTGGATAGCTAAACCACAATTAAGTGATGAAAACATTCAACCACTTAATAATGATTCAGCCGATGCATTGCAGCTACAACTTAAAGATCAAGTTGCTCAAGCCCCCGTTAAATTCGACATGCTGTTTAGCTTTGCAACCGAAGAGGATGATGAAAATAACCCAACTGTTTTATGGCCTCAATCACGTAAAACCATAAATGCCGGTACGTTAGTTATCTCAAGGCTTCAGGCGCAAGAAGGAGGCGTGTGTGCTGATATGAACTTTGATCCCTTGGTACTTCCTACAGGGATAGAGCCAAGCGCCGATCCTATATTACGTGCCCGTGGCGCGGCTTATGCTGAGTCATTTCGTCGTCGTGCTAAAGAAGTACTTTTAAATAATTAATAACAGGAAATATCGAATGAAAACAATTAATAAATACTCAGCGTCGAGTATGCTTATTCACTGGGCGATGGCGTTAATCATACTTTCTATGTTATTTCTTGGTTTGTCGATGGTACAAAGTTTAGCGGTTTGGCAAGTAGAGGCCATTGCGCTGCATAAGTCATTTGGTATTTTAGCGTTAGTGTTAGTTGCTATTAGATTAATCAATAAAGTCGTCACCACCAGTCCTGCATTACCACCGAGTGTGCCTAAGGCTCAAGCACTAGCCGCGCATTTAACCCAAGTGGGTTTATATGCATCTATGATTTTAATGCCGATTTCTGGTTGGTTAATGCAAAGCGCTGATGGCCGTCATGTGAGCTTTTTTGGTTTATTTACTTTGCCCAGCTTAGTTAGTAAAGATATTGAAACGTATGCTTTTTTCCGTGAAGCACATGGTTTAATTGCTTATGCATTTTTATTGTTTATCTTTATGCATGTTAGTGCCGCGCTTTATCATGGTTTAATAAAGCAAGATGGCGTATTAGGCTCTATGTTACCTGGTAAGCATAAATAAACTAATAGTTTTATACAAAAAAGGCACAGATGCGCTCGCACCTGTGCCTTTTTTAGAGCTATATTTTTAGCTTAATTTAAGCGCGTCTTCTACGCTAAAAGCACCATCTAATAAAGACTTGCCTAAAATTACGCCGCCAACACCAAGTTCATTTAGCTTTTTAATATCATCTAATGAACTCACACCACCCGACGCTTGTACTTTAATATCTGCATTATGATTAATTAAATCTTCATAAAGCGCAAAAGAGGGGCCGGTCATGGTGCCGTCCTTACTGATGTCCGTGCATAAAAAATCAATAATGCCCAGCTCTACATAAAAATCAATAAGTTCAAATAGCCCAAACTCAGATTCATTTAACCAACCATGGGTTGCTGGCGCCCAGCCGGACTCTGTTTTATTAACATCAAGGGCAATTACAAAGTGCTCAGCGCCAAATTGCTCAATCCAAGCTTTAACCTGTTCACGCTTTTCAACTGCCATTGAACCAATAACCACTTGGTTTGCACCGGCTTTTAACCAATCGCTCACATCTTGCTCTGAACGAATACCCCCACCCACTTGATAGGGCACATTCAGTGCTTTTGTGGCTGCTTGAATATGTTGCCATTGTTTTTTACTGGGATCGCGTGCCCCTTCTAAATCAACAAGGTGCAGTTTACCCGCGCCGCTGTCAGCGTATTCTTTCAGGCGAGCGCCAAGTTCAAAGGGGTAAAACTGTGCGGTATCATATTTACCTTGATACAAACGTACAATTTGATTTTGTAATACGTCTAATGCTGGAATAATCACTGTGTATCTCTTTTATTATTTATTAACAGTCGCTTATAACTGCCAATCTAGAAAGTTTTGTAATAAACGAGTGCCTACTTTAGCACTTCGCTCTGGGTGAAATTGCATACCGGCATAATTATCTTTAGCAACAATGGCTGAAAAAGTTTGCCCGTATTCACTACTGACTAAAGTGGCATCGTTAACGGTATGCGCAAAGCTGTGCACATAATAAACCTGATCGTCTTTATGCAGCCCTTTGGTTAGTGGGTGCGCTTGTTGTATAGATAAGTTATTCCACCCCATATGCGGTGACGTTAAACTACCTACATCCAGTGCTTTTACTTGGCCGGGTATTTTACCTAAGCATTGCACGTTACCTTCTTCGGTGCTTTCGCACAGCAGTTGCATCCCCAGGCAAATTCCCATTAGCGGGCGCTGATATTCGTTAATGGCTTGCTGCCAACCATTATCGACTAGGCGCTTCATAGCCACAGATGCATGGCCAACACCAGGCAAAATAGCGCGCTCATAGCCTGCTAATTGTTCTGGCGAGGTAATAACGGTAGGGGTTTTACCTAAACGCTCAAATGCAAAGCGTACCGAGTTGATATTGGCACAACCGGTATTAATTATCGCTATCATAAACACCCCTTAGAGCTGGCTGTTTGTTGACTAGTATCTTGTGCAATTGCCATACGCAGAGCACGAGAAAATGCTTTAAACAAGCCCTCTACTTGGTGATGACAGTTACCGTCACTTACCGACAAAATAAGGCTAATTGCAGCGTTATCACTTAAGCTTTTGAAAAAATGCTCTACCATTTGTACGTCTAAATCACCGGCTTTTTCGCGGCTAAAGTTTGCGTTTAACACAAATGAAGCACGTCCAGATAAGTCAATTTGAGCTTCGGCTTTACATTCATCCATAGGCAATGCAAAACCATAACGCGCAATTTGAGATTTTGTGCCAAGTGCTTGTTTAAGAGCAACCCCTAAGGCAATACCAATGTCTTCAACAAGGTGATGCTCGTCTATGTGTAAATCGCCTTTGGCTTTAATGTTTAAGCCAATGTTTGCGTGGGTGCGTATTTGATCCAGCATGTGATCAAAAAAGCCAAGGCCGGTGTCTATGCTACCGTTTTTAGTTTGATCAAGATTAACCGCTACATCAATTTGTGTTTCTTTGGTATTGCGTGTAACACGGCCTTCACGGTTTGCCGTTGTAAGCTTAGTAACAATAGCAGGCCAGCTACCATCGTATAAAATACCTTCACAACATAAGTTTTGCGCAAGACCAATATCTGTTTGGCGGTCGCCAATTACAAAAGAGCGCGCTAAATCTACGTTGCCAGAGCGCATAAGCTCGGTCAGTAAGCCTGTTTTTGGCTTACGGCAATCGCAGTTTTGTTCATCAAAGTGTGGGCAAATGAGTACATCTTCAAAGTTAATCCCTTGGCTGTTGAGTATGTCCATCATTTTGTCTTGGGCTATGTCAAAATCCGCAGTAGGGAAACTGTCAGTGCCTAAACCATCTTGATTAGATACCATCACTAAGCGATAGCCTGCTGCTTGCAGTTGCAATAATGCCGGAATAACACCAGGTAAAAAAGCCAACTTTTCAAGGCTATCTACCTGTTTGTCGGTGATTGGCTCTTCAATAATGGTGCCGTCACGGTCTATAAATAAATAGGGATTACTCATGATACTTCCTGTTGTGATAGGGCTGTTGGGGTGGTTAAACCATCGAGCCAAATTTTTACTTGTTCTAATTCTTGTTCGCTACCAATTGAAATGCGTAGCCAGTCGTCTTCACCGTATAAGGTAAATGCTCGCATGACTAAGCCTTGTTCAAGGGCAACTTTAAAGCTGTTTTTATCGGCCAATTTTAAGGTAACAAAGTTGCCTTCACCAGTGAGAATTTTTAATACAGCAGGGGAGGCGTTTAACCACTCTATTAGCTTTAATTTTAAGCTGTTTAAAATGCTCACTTGGCGACGCATAGAGGTAATGGCATCAGGGGCAATGGCTTGCGCTGCAATACTCGCTACCACGCTCGATACCGGATACGGTGCAATGACTTTACGAATGGGCGCAAGTACACTGGCTTGAGCGAGGGTAAACCCGGTTCGCAGGCCTGCCAACGCAAACGCTTTTGACAGTGTACGTAGCACTACAATATTACTAAACTCGTTTATAAGTTGTGTTGCACTTTGCTCTGGGCAAAACTCAATATAGGCTTCATCAACAATCACCAATGCTTTACCTGCAAGCGCAGTGGCAATGGCTTTTACTTTATCTAGCGGCGTTAAACTACCTGTTGGGTTATTTGGATTACAAATAAACACCAGTTTTGAGCTACCGACCGCAGTGACAATATCATCAACATTGGCTGTTAATAATAACTCTTGAGTAAGCGCGTTAATAGCCACATTGTGCGTATCAGCAGTGACTTTATACATACCGTAGGTAGGCAAAAACAGCGCAATACTGTCCTTAGCTGGCTGGCAATACGTGCGTACTAAAAGCTCAATGCCTTCATCTGCACCTCGCGTCATAAGAACATTGTCGCTTTTAAGCTCGGTATAAGCTGCATAGCGATCAATAACCAATTGTGGCTGAGGGTCGGGGTAGCGATTTAAATCTTCAATACTCAACTCAAGGTTTTTAGCATATGGGCTTTCGTTGGCATTGAGCCACGTTGTGCCTGTTAACTTTTCACTTTTAGCCGAGCTGTAAGCAGCAAGCGCTTTAATATTCTCGGGTAATAAGCTGGTTGCTTGGGCGCTCTCATTGCTCATTGTTTATTGCCTCTAAACGAATTGAAACCGCATTAGCGTGGGCATCAAGGCCTTCTGCGTCTGCCAGTGGTAAAATAGCTTTTGAAAGCTCTGTTAAGCCACTTTTACTAATAGTTTGTACTGTGTATGTGCGGAAAAAATCAAGCAAGTTTAAGCTTGAGTATGTCGCGCTATAACCGTAAGTAGGTAATACGTGGTTAGTACCCGATGCATAATCGCCAGCCGATTCTGGTGTGTAGTCGCCAACAAATACTGAACCTGCATTTTTAACCGCATCAAGGTACGGGCTTGCATCTGCCAGCTGTAAAATTAAGTGCTCTGGCCCATATTGCGCTGATACATCAAATGCTTGCGCTATTGAATCCACTAAAATAAGTGACGAATTGGCCAACGCTTGTTCAGCGGTGTCTTTTCGGCTTAAGTTAGCTAATTGACGAGTAAGCGCGTCTTGTGTTTGTTTAATAATAGTTTCGCTGTTACACAATAAAATAACTTGCGAGTCGGCGCCATGCTCTGCTTGTGAGAGTAAATCGGCCGCAATAAACTCTGGATTTGCTCGTTCATCTGCTATCACTAATACTTCAGATGGACCTGCTGGCATATCAATCGCCATTCCTGGAATTGTTTGTGCAACTAACTGCTTTGCCATAGTCACAAAGCTATTACCTGGGCCAAAAATTTTATTCACTTTAGGTACTGATTCAGTGCCGTAGGCCATTGCAGCAATCGCGCCTGCACCACCGCTTTCAATAATAGTGGTGATACCACATAATTTAGCAGCATATAAAATAGCAGGATTTATTGCTTTATCGCCTTGTACTGGGGTAGTGAGTACCACGGTTTTTGCACCGCTTAACTGCGCCAATACACCTTGCATTATAACTGACGATGGCAATGGGGCACTGCCCCCAGGGACATAAATACCGACCGCTTCGATGGCTTGATATTTCAGTTCACATTCAACGCCCGGTTGAGTCGATAACTTAATATCTTTAGGCAGTTGCGCTTGGTGAAAACATTTTACATTTGCATAAGCGGTATCAATTGCATACTTAAGCTCAGGGCTTAGCATTTTCTCAGCGGCATTAATTTCATCAAGTGGAACACGTAAACGCGGCTCAGCTCGGTTATCAAACTCTTTTGCTAACGCCAGTAATGCAGCATCGCCTTGCGCATTTACTTTTGCCAAAATAGTTTGGCAAATACTTTCTACTTTTTCACTCGCTGATACAGCAGGGCGCATCAGCGCCGCTGCTTGAACCTGTGATGATTCTTCATTCCAACGAAGCATGGCTGTTACTCCATCATTTTTTCAATTGGCATAACTAAAATAGAATTCGCGCCGAGTGCTTTAAGTTGCTCCATGGTTTCCCAAAATAACGTTTCGCTACTTACCATGTGCAATGCTACATATTCGTCAGATCCTGCTAGTGCAAGTAATGTAGGTTGACCAGAACCAGGCAGGATTTCACAAATTTCATCCAGCTTGTCTTTTGGTGCGTGTAGCATGATGTATTTGCTTTCTTTGGCTTGCTTAACACCACGCAAACGCGGCATCAATTTATTGATAAGCGCGAGTTTGTCAGCATCTTGCAGTTGGGTGTTTTGAATTAAACAAGCGTTTGACTCTAAAATTGTATCACCCTGCATTAAGCCATTAGCTTCAAGGGTTGCACCTGTTGAGACCAAATCACAAATGGCATCAGCAAGACCAGCACGCGGCGCCACTTCAACAGAGCCTGTGAGCATAACAGTGCTGGCGTTGATGCCTTCACGTTTTAAATATTGGCTTAAAATTTCAGGGTAGGTGGTTGCAATACGTTTGCCTTCAAACCAGCTTTTGTCTTGCTTACCTAGTTCTTGTGGCCATGCAAGTGCAAGACGACAGTAACCAAAATCTAATTTTGATAATTTAGTTACTTCGCTTGGAACGCCTTGGCGCTCTCTTTCTGCTTGTACTTCAACTAAAACGTTTTCGCCAACAATACCTAAGTCACATACACCGTCCATAACTAAACCTGGAATATCGTCATCGCGTACACGTAAAACGTCAATTGGCATGTTGGTTGAGTGTGCTATAAGGCGCTGCTCGCGAAGGTTGAGTTTTACACCCAGTTGCTTAAGCAGATCTTGACAATCTTTAGATAGGCGGCCGCCTTTTTGGATGGCGATACGAAGACGATTACTATTATTCATTACTCATTTTCCTTTAATTTTAAAACTAAAAACCCCGAGGGAAACCTCAGGGCGAAAATGAATCTTGGTATGTTGATTCGCCAGAGGTTTCCTTTTAGGAACAACCTCTCAGCGAAAGACCTGACAGGTTATTCCGATGAATGATGGTGGTGATGTACTGCTGTCAGAGTGTTGCGCATTTTTTATCCTGTTTAGCTATTCGTTATTATGTTAACGCTTAGCTGTTGCTTGTTTAATAAATTTCGCATTTATAAAAACACATAAACCAATAGCATGGCAAGAAAAATTTTCTTAAATTAAAGAATACCTTATAACTGTCGATAATAACTAAAGGTTTGCTTTATTTATCAACAGTTTTATAGTGATTAAATTACATTCAATTCAATGGAGGCACGCATGGATATAATGATCCCTTATTTAGGGCCTATTACGCGTTTAACGCTTGAATCTAAAGGAGCTTTTCATATTGCTGGGGTTCAACAAAGTGCCAGTGCCAAAAAAGTCGAGTTAGAAGAGCGTAAAAAAAGAGAAGTAGAAAAGCAACATAAGCTGACGTTTGACGAAAATAAATCGCGCAATAAAACCGCTGAAGAAGATGACGACAAACCCCATTTAGATACATGGGCTTAGTACAAGTGATTGGCGATACCGTTATTGCCTCAAGTTAAAATCGCCCTCAATAAAAGCAAATTTTTTTAAACATAGCAAATAGTGGTGCATGGCTATGAACTGCGTGTTTTTAAAACTACTCCCTACCCATTTAAAATAGATTACCCCTCTTTTAAAGCTCAACAGGTAAAGTATTTTCCTTTGCAACTACATGCTCATTGAGCAGTCGATTAGTGATTAACAATAAAGCGTGTGATTTTAAAATCTAATGCTTTTTGCCGGCTGTTTTATGTAAATATATGTATACGAAATGTTATTTCTGGCCTTCATTAGTTAAAACAGTAGTTTTTAAATCATTGTAAAATAATAGATTAATTTTCGAGCTAATACTTTAATTGTAAATTAAATGTTTAATTTTCGTTATTTAAGTTTGTGACCTACTCTGATCCTTAATCGGGTACAAGGTGTGCCGATTAATACAAATATATTAAAAACTTAAACTTTAACGGAGCGTAAACGTGAATTTATCTAAAATCACAATAGCAACTTTTGCTGCTTTAACTTTGGTTCAAGCAACAAATGCAGTAGCTGCGAATAAGAAATACCTAAATCAACAACCGACAATTAATAATATGGTGCAATCAAACTCTGCTTCCTTGTTATCAGTAAGTCCAAATCAGTTGATTGGGTTGAGTGTAGGGAACGAATTAGTTGTATTAAAAGAATTTACTAGCAATAACGGAGAAGTAACCCGCCGCTATCAACAAACGTATCAGGGCATTCCTGTCATTGGTGATACGGTCAGCTTAACATTTAATAATGGGATGCTTAAAAAAGCCCATGGTGCAGCTGTTTATAATATTGATGAAGATTTATCTGATGTATCGGCTAAATTGACAAAAAAAGATGCGATTTTAAAAGGGTCTAAAACGGGTATAGCTGCAAAATCAGTAGGCTTAAAAAAACATAATGAGCAATCCAGACTTGCTATCTGGGTTGACGATCAAAATAAGGCGCATTTAGTTTATGAAGTGTCTTATGTTACTTATGGCAAGTCACCATCAAGGCCATACCTGATCATTGATGCTAATACCGGTGAGGTCTTGCTTAGTTACGATAACCTGCAACATGCCAATGCAACAGGCCCTGGCGGTAATCTAAAAACAGGCAAGTATTTATATGGAACTGATTTTGACAGCCTAGATGTTAGTCAATCAGGTAATACTTGTAGCATGAATAACGCAAATGTTCGCACTATTAATTTAAATGGCGGAACAAGTGGCTCTTCTGCGTATTCATTTACATGTCCTGAAAATACATTCAAAGAAATAAACGGTGCTTATTCACCGCTAAACGATGCTCATTTTTTTGGTAACGTTATTTTTAATATGTATAACGATTGGTTAGGGACTGCGCCTTTGAGTTTTCAGTTACAAATGCGGGTTCATTACTCAAGTAACTATGAAAATGCGTTTTGGGATGGCAGCGCAATGACCTTTGGTGATGGGCAAAATACGTTTTATCCATTGGTGAGTTTAGATGTATCTGCACATGAAGTCAGCCATGGCTTTACTGAGCAAAATTCAGGCTTGATTTACAATGGTAAACCAGGCGGATTAAACGAAGCCTTTTCGGATATGGCTGGTGAAGCCGCTGAATTTTATATGAAAGGCAGCAACGATTGGCTAGTTGGAAAGGATATTTTTAAAGGTAATGGTGCACTGCGTTACATGAATAACCCTACCCAAGATGGCCGTTCCATAGATAACCAAAGTAACTATTATTCAGGTATGGACGTGCATTATAGTTCAGGTGTTTATAACAAGGCATTTTATAATTTAGCAACCACGCCGGGTTGGGATACGCAAAAAGCCTTTATCGTAATGGCACGTGCTAACCAACTATATTGGAGTGCGGGTGTAGGCTGGGATTTAGCCGGTAACGGTGTGATGGATGCTGCGTGTGATTTAAATTATGACCCTAATGATGTAAAAGCCGCTTTGGCTGCGGTAGGTGTTAATTCAAATCTTAGTTCAGGTAGTGATTGTGCTACACCACCACCGACTGACGATGAAGTGTTAACCAATGGGGTAACCCGTACGGGTATTAGCGGCGCAGAAAAAGAGCAACTATTCTTTACTTTGGAAGTCCCTGACGGTGCAACAAATCTTCAATTTAATACAATGGGTGGCTCAGGTGATGCAGACCTATATGTTAAATTTGCTAGTAGACCAAGCTTAAATAACTATGATTGCAATAGCACAACATCTACCAGTACAGAAAGCTGCAACATAAGTAATGCACAAGCAGGAACTTACTATGTAATGGTTGAAGCATGGAGTGCGATATCTGGTGTATCGCTAACGGGAAGCTACTCTGATGGGAATGGTGGTGTGACGCCAATTAATAGAACTGAGTCTAATATTAATGTGACTACTAATAACTGGAGCCGCTTTACTCAAGATTTATCAGCAGGGTATAGCACTTTAAATATTAGTATTGCCGGTGGTAATGGTGATGCTGATCTTTATGTAAACTTTGGCTCGCCTTCAAGTACGTCTTCATACTTATGTAGACCCTACAAAAATGGTAATAATGAAGAATGTACATTTGATAACCCACAAGCAGGTACTTGGTACATTGATTTAAGAGGTTACAGCTTAGCAAGTGGCGTAACACTCAACGTAACGGCTAATTAGGCATACATATAAAAAGGGGCTTTGCCCCTTTTTTAATGCTTAAAATAAAAGTAACAAGATAAGGAATATTTATGAACTACTTTAAACAGTTAGCAGTTATTACTACTTTAACCTTAAGTTTTAATTGCTTAGCAAATGAAAATCCAGACAATATTTGGGTCACCATTGACTCAACTTCAGCCCAGCATTATCAACATGAACAAGGTACATTTTTGCAAAAAATGCAATTTGCGCATAGAAAATCAAGTATTTTACCTGACGTTGATTTACTCAGTGTACCGCGTGACGCAGTGAACAATTTAAGTGAGTTTATGCACCAGAACTATAACCGTTGTGGTGGGTTTGTTGCGCATAGTTCGTTCGAAGAAGCGATTGATTACGCAAAAAAATTAGCTGTTGTTCAAAATAGCCAAGCTACATCAGCCTTTAATTATTCAATTGATAATGCGCAAACAGTACAAAGTTTAATTAGTGCACAAAGCCCAATTAATTTACAAAGCACTGTAAATTCACTCACTAGTTTTAATAATCGTTATTATACTTCGCAAACCGGCGTTGATGCCTCACAGTGGCTGCAAAGTTATTGGCAACAAATTGCCAGCGTTCGAAGTGATATAACCATTGAGAGTTATCAGCATAGCTGGGCGCAATCATCAGTGATTGTAACCATTGCAGGTGCTGAAAATGCAGATGAAATTGTTATTATTGGGGGGCATTTAGACTCGATTAATTAAGCAAATCCAGCACAAGGGCGCTCTCCTGGCGCGGATGATAATGCATCGGGTATTGCAGTGTTAACGGAAGCGTTAAGAGCAATTGTTGATACAAATTATAAACCGCAAAAAACTATTCAAATAATGGCGTTTGCAGCAGAGGAGGTGGGGTTAAAAGGGTCTAAAGCTATAGCCAGTAGCTATCGTTCGCAGGGTAAGAATGTAGTTGGCATGGTGCAATTTGACATGACTGGTAATAACGGCAGTATCGAAGATATTATTATGATGACGGATTACACCACCAATGCTCAAAACCAATTTTTAGCCCAGCTGATAGACACCTATTTACCACAAATTAGTTATGGCTTTGATCAATGTGGTTATGGTTGCTCCGATCATGCTTCGTGGTATCAACAAGGGTTTGCGGCCTCTATGCCATTCGAATCAAAAATGAATGACATTAACCCACTGATACATACACAAAACGACAGTAATTTTGACGCTGATCATGCAATTAAATTTGCTAACTTAGCCGTTAGCTTTGTTGCAGAATTGGCAAAAAATGCCGGTGATGTTACTCCGCCAAATAATAATGAGTTAGTCAATGGTGAACCAATTTCTGGTATCAATGCCACTGCTAAAGAGCAGCTTATCTATACATTGAATGTACCAAAAGGAGCGCAAAACTTAAGCTTTGAAACCTCAGGTGATAATGGCGATGCCGATTTATACGTTAAATATAATCAGGCGCCCACGTTAACTGATTACGACTGTAAAAGTACCTCTGCCACAAGTAATGAGCGTTGCGACATTCCAACCAGTAATGAAGGCACTTACTATGTCATGGTTGAGGCATACAGCGCAATTAATAATGTCTCTTTGACAGGCATTTTTGAGCCAGCAGGCGCTTTAGAGCCCATTAATCGCGTAGAAGATAACATTAGCGTAAATACAGGCGCTTGGCAGCGTTTTGAACAACGTTTAGCCGCGGGTTATGCCTCCCTGAACGTTGCTATTTCAGGCGGAAGCGGCGATGCTGATTTGTATTTAAATTTCGGTGCGCCATCTTCAAATACACAATTTGTGTGTAGGCCATATAAAAACGGCAACACAGAAAGTTGCACTATTTCTGCACCCCAGGCAGGCGTATGGCACATAGATGTTAAAGGCTATCGTAATGCAAGTGGCATTATGTTAACTATAATTGCACAGTAATTAACAGGGGCATAAGCCCCTTTAAAGGCCAAATTCTCACGCTATTTGGCTTGCCCTTCATCAATAGCTTACGTAGAATCCCGCTATTATTTTTTATAAAGTGATTGGTATTATCAAACAGCTGTTTAGTGCAACCGGGCCTTTGGCTTTATCAATAGATGGATACTCACCACGCCAACCTCAAATTGATATGGCCGTGGCTGTTGAGGATGCATTAAAAACAAGTTCCCAGCTTGTTGTTGAGGCCGGTACTGGCACAGGTAAAACCTTTGCTTATTTAGCGCCAGCCCTTAAATCTAAAGGCAAAACAATAATTTCAACCGGTTCTAAAGCACTGCAAGAACAGCTGTATCATCGTGATTTACCGGTGTTAGTAAAAGCCTTAGGCGCGGCTAAAAAAACGGCATTGTTAAAAGGGCGTGCCAATTATTTATGCACTTATCGGCTTACCCAACATGTTGCACACGTACCCACAGACGACCCTGATGTAATGCATCAGCTCGCTATGGTTGCTAAATTTGCCAGTGAAACGCATACGGGCGATTTAGCCGACTGTATTGGTATTGAAGAAGATGCCAAAGTGTTGCCGTATGTCAGCTCGACTGCAGATAACTGTTTAGGTAAAGAGTGCCCTGACTTTCAAGAGTGCTACATTCGTAAAGCGCGTTTAAAAGCAGGGGATGCCGACGTTGTCGTAATTAACCATCATCTATTTTTTGCCGATATGGCGGTTAAAGAGTCTGGCTTTGCAGAGCTAATGCCCAACGCAGATGCTTATATTTTTGATGAAGCCCACCAGTTAAGTGAAATTGCCAGCGACTATTTTGGCGAAACCATGAGTACTAAAAAGCTGGTGGATTTAATTAATGATTTACGCGCTATTTACCGCGCTGAAATTCCTGACATGCTGCAATTAGGAAAAAGTTTGAATAAATTGGAAACCAGTGTCGCCGATTTAAGATTGCAGTTTGGTGTGGACGGTAGCCGCGGGGATTGGCGTGAAAAGCTCAGTAATAAGCTTATTTGCTCTGCATTACATCGTGTTATTAGTGATTTAGAATTTGTGTATCAGGTTTTAAAACATTGCTTAGAACGAAGTGATAAAATTGAACACCCATTTGAGCGGGTGTTGGCATTTAAAGGCCAGTTAGAGCGCGTATTTGATACCGCCCAAACAGGCTTTAGTTATTGGTACGAAACCACGCGGCGCTATTTAACCATTAATATAACGCCACTGAATGTATCGGCTAAATTTGCTTTGATGATGAAAGAGTCTGGCGCAGGGTTTGTGTTTACCTCGGCCACGTTATCGGTCGACAACGAACTCACTCACTTTAATGCCAGCCTTGGGTTAAAACCAAAGCAAAGTATGATGGTAGATAGCCCGTTTGATTATGAAAATCAGGCGCTATTGTGCTTACCGCGCTATTTACCTGAAACCCACGCAGATAATATGCCGCATGCGATTGTAAAGTTAACTCTCGAACTCATAAAATCAGCAAAAGGGCGTTGTTTTGTGCTATTTACTAGTTACCGGATGATGCATTTGGTGGCTGAGGGCTTAACCACACAAATGGACTATCCGGTTTACATGCAAGGGCAAATGTCTAAACGCATTATATTAGAAAAATTTACCCGTCATGGTAATGCCGTGTTGCTCGGTACAGCGTCCTTTTGGGAAGGGGTTGATGTAAGAGGCAGTACTTTAAGCTGTGTTATTATCGACAAACTGCCGTTTGCAGCGCCCGATGATCCGCTTTTGCAGGCTAGAATGCAAGATTGCCAAATGCAAGGAAAAGATCCCTTTGCGCATATTCAGTTACCACAAGCGGTTATTGCCTTAAAGCAGGGGGTAGGTCGCTTAATTCGTGATAACAAAGATAAAGGTGTGTTAGTAATTTGCGATAATCGTTTAGTTACACGCCAATATGGACAAGTATTTTTAAAGAGTTTACCGCCAATGCGCCGTACACGTAGCTTAGAAGATGCAAATACATTTTTAAAACATATTAATTGAGTACAAAAATGATCAAAAGTAACATTCTCGCCCTAGACGCTTCTACTGAGGCTTTATCGCTTGTTTTGCATTATCAGGGTAAAACATTTCATCATTTTGAAGAGTGTCCGCAGCAGCATAGCCAAAAAATTCTGCCACTTATTGATGAGCTGCTTAATAAAGCCAATTGTAAATTAAAAGATTTAGATGTTATTGGCTTTGGCCAAGGTCCAGGCAGCTTTACGGGTGTGCGTATTAGTGTGGCCATTGCACAAGGGCTTGGGTATTCAACGAATTTACCGCTAGTGGGGGTTTCTACCTTAGCGGTTATGGCGCAACAAGCGTTTGAACAATTTGGCGATGAAGTGGTTTATTCAAGCATTGATGCGCGTATGGGGGAAATATACTTTGCTCAATACCAAGTTAATAATAATTTGATGACACTTCAAGGTGAAGAACGTGTTTTTAAGCCAGAACTGCTTGATGCTTCATTGATAGACACAAACAAAACAGCAACCGGCGTGGGGACTGGATTTAAAAGCTACCCCGATGCATTAACTACATTTACAAATGTGAGTGTACACCCTGAAATTACGCTACCCGATGCACAATACATGTTAGCGTTAGTGGATGCACAGTACCTTGCAGGTAATGGCGTAAAAGCAAGTGATGCTCAGCCTAAGTATGTGCGTGACACAGTGACATGGAAAAAATTACCAGGCCGCGAGTAACGCTAAGTTGTATTGTTTGCATATTGAGCTATTTTAAATCATAATTTAAGCATGTTGTTGGTTGGAGAAGCGTAATGTCGCTGCCTATAAGCTCTGGTTTTTTTACTGGTGATATCCCTGCTAAGGTGCGTTCTACTGCTGTTGTTACGGCAAAGCCTGAACGACTATCAGAGCAGCCAATATCACAGAAAACCAATACAGATTATGTTAAGAGCAGTCCTGAAGGGCTTGAACTCGCAAAAGAGTTTGTAAAAGCGAACACCAAAGAGGCCCAATATAGCCAAACTATTTACGATCAACCGAGTGCGCAAGTCAGTAAGGCAATTTCTACTTACACTGAGTTTGCTAATTTAGAGCGAAGAGCTGAAGTTCAAAGCTTAATTGGTGTTGATATATACGCTTAATTATAAAATTAATAGCCAAATAAAAAGCCCGAATAAATTATTCGGGCTTTTTATTTTCATAACAGCGATTACTGTTCTATGTAACTAATCAGTTTTTTAGCTATGTCAGTATTGTTTTGTGAACCAATAAAGTCATCGCTATTTTTACCATAGGCAAATACTTGCACATCAGAAGCGGTATGTCCGCCCGTTGTCCAACCAGTGAAACTTAAATCATTGATAATGCTTTTAACCGCTAAATTAAGGGTTTTTTCACCCATGGCTTTAGCTTGCTTAAGTTTAATTTCGTTTTCAGTTGTAAACTCAATACGGGTATTGGCCTGCCATACCGTTTTAAGGTTATCTGATCCCATTAATAATTTGGTTAATGTACCCGCAGTGGCTTTAACACCTTTGATGATGTCGGTTTCCCATTTATATTGGCCATGCGCGCCAATGGTTAAACCGCCTGTAGAGTGATCAGCCGTGATCACTAAAATAGTGTCTGGGTTGTTATCTACATACGCTTTTGCCGTTTCGATTGATTTTGCAAAGTCGTCCATTTCAGCCATTGCGCAAGCAATGTCATTTGCGTGACCACACCAGTCAATTTGGCTGCCTTCAATCATCACAAAAAAGCCTTTATCGTTTTGCCCATCAAGCAAATCAAACGCTTTAGAGGTTAACTGTTTTAATCTCGTTGGGTTTTCATCTAGCGCAAAAGGTAATCCCTTAGGTGCGTATAGACCAATGGCAGGGATTTGTGTGATTTGACCTAGGTTTTTAATATTGTCGCCGTATTGATAACCTGCTTTTTTAAATTCGTCGACTAAGTTTCTGTCATCACGAATAAAATATTGAGTACCACCGCCTAACATTAAATCAACCGGTAATTTACCAGCAATTTTATTGTCAATGTAGTCGTTTGCGATGTCATCATAATTTCTTCTTGATTCATTATGTGCGGCAAAGCTTGCAGGTGTTGCATGATTAATTTGTGAGGTAGCCACTAACGCTGTTGTCATTCCTTGCTCTTTTGCAATTTCTAGCATGGTTTTAACCGGTTTTTTGGCCGTATCGACAGCGATTGCGCCATTATAACTTTTATGGCCGCTGCTAAGTGCAGTTGCACCTGCGGCACTGTCTGTTACATAAGTATGGTCATCAGGATAAGTGTGCGCCATGCCTTTTAACATAGTGTCGAAAACGGTTGTTTCTATTTCTTTTGTTGTAGGGTCATCTTTGTAATATCGATAAGCGGTAGTGAAAGCGGGACCCATGCCATCACCAATCATATAAATAACATTTTTAGGCGCTGTTTGAGCGAATGCTCCTGTTGTACATAAAAGCGCTAATAAGCCGAACTGTTTTTTCATTGTGTGTACCCTTTAAGTGTACTTATTTTAATAGCGACTATTATTGTATACCGATAGCAAGATAAATAAATGAATATGTTATGAAATCTCGAAATTTAAGTGTGTGTTCTGTGAGTTCAGTTCTATTAATTGTGTATTAACTCTTGTATGTTATGGCCATAACCAAATAAAAAAGTTGAGGTTTGCGTTGCAACCATTTTCGGTAAAAGCTAATGACCTAGATATACGCGGTATTAAATTTGGAGACGGTGAAGACGTCGTTATCGCTCTGCATGGCTGGCTAGATAATAGTGCTAGCTTTGTGCCTATGCTGAGTCGAGCTGCACCTTCGCAAACATGGTATTGCATTGATTTTCCAGGGCATGGGCTGTCATCTTGGCGAAGCCCTCAGGCACATTACTACTTTATTGACTATGTGGATGATGTGTATGCATTAATCACAGCGCTTAAGTTAAAGAAGGTACACTTAGTTGGTCATTCTATGGGGGCTATGGTTGCAGGACTATTTGCTAGTTGTTTTAGTGAGTATGTAAAATCTGTTTCTTTTATTGAAGGTATAGGTTGTGTCACTACCGATAGCGATGAAGTGTGTTCTCAGCTAAGAAATGCCATACTAAACCGAGCAAGGCTTAGTACAAAAAAATCACGGGTATACACATCAAAACAACAAATTTATCAAGCACGTGCAAAAACAACTGATTTAAATAATGAACAAATTGCATTGCTGATGGACAGAAACATAAAACAAATGCACAGTGGTTTTGAGCTAACTTGCGATCCTAAGCTTAAAAATCACTCAGGTTTTCGATTTGATGAAGCGCAATGTATTGGTGCAATAAAAGAATTAATTGCACCATGCCAATTAATATTAGGTGATAAAGGTTATCCATTTGTAAAACAAAATCTAGACAAGTATAGTAAATATTACAATAACTTGAGTGTAATAGATGTGCCTGGTGGGCATCATTGCCATATGCAAAGTAGTGGACTATGTTTTGAACACATTCACGCATTTATGGTGCAAAGTAGTGCATGTTAATTGTATATTACCGATAAATGTGGGATTATCTCTAGATTAGAGTATTTGCTCAATTGTGAAAGTGCCTTACTTAGATTAAGGTTAATAAAAATATAATTATAAACAGGGGCTAAGAGTGGAAAAAATCTGGCTTAAGCGCTACCCAGAAGGTATGCCTGAAACAATCGATCCTGAGCACTACAACTCGTTACTCGAAGTGTTTGAAAAAAGTTTTAATGATTACAAAGATTTACCTGCATTTACTAATATGGGTAAAACATTGTCATATAACGAAATTGACGCGGCAACAAAACGTGTTGCGGCTTATATTCAAAACGATTTAGGATTAAAAAAGGGCGATAAAGTCGCTGTTATGATGCCTAACTTGTTGCAAACCCCAATTGCTATATTAGGTATTTTACGCGCAGGGTGTGTGGTGGTTAACGTTAATCCGCTATATACCGTTCGTGAGCTAGAGCACCAATTAAAAGATTCTGAAACATCAGCAATATTTATTCTTGCTAACTTCGCTGTCACGCTTGAAAAAGCACTGCCTAATACTGACGTTAAACACATTGTGGTTACGCAGGTTGGTGACATGATGGGTGGTCTTAAAAAGCATTTAGTCAATTTTGTTGTTAAGCATTTCAAAAAAATGGTACCAAGCTATACGTTGCCTAACACGATTAACTTTTGTGATTTATTAAAAGCTGATCTGAATGGCTATAAGCGCCCAGAGGTTAACTTAAGCGATTTAGCATTTTTACAATACACCGGTGGTACAACCGGTGTGTCTAAAGGGGCAATGTTGAGCCACGGTAATTTGGTGGGTAACCTTGAGCAAGTATCTGGTTGTTTAGATAACGTGCTTGAGCGTGGTAGAGAAGTGGTTATTACCGCGCTACCGCTCTATCATATATTTGCATTAACAGCGAACTGTTTAGCATTTATGAAATACGGCGGCTTAAACGTTTTAATTACAAATCCACGTGATATGCCTGGATTTGTAAAAGAGCTTAGTCAGCATAAATTTACTGCTATTACAGGGGTGAACACTTTATTTAATGGCTTATTAAATACCCCTGGTTTCTCTGAGCTTGATTTTAGTCACCTTAAAATGTCATTAGGCGGCGGCATGGCAGTACAACGCCCTGTTGCAGAAAAATGGCAAAAGGTCACTAACAGCAAACTAATGGAAGGCTATGGCCTGACAGAATGTTCTCCTTTAGTCACAATTAGCCCGTATGATTTAGAAGCTTATAATGGTTCTATCGGTCTACCTGCGCCAAGTACTGACATTAAATTAATGCTCGATAACGGTGAAGAAGCTGCTAAAGGTGAGCCGGGTGAACTGTGGGTAAAAGGTCCGCAAGTAATGCTTGGTTACTATAATCGCCCTGATGCAACGGCTGAATGTTTAAAAGATGGCTGGTTTGCAACTGGTGATATTGCCACTTACGATGACGAAGGTTTTTTCTACATTGTTGATCGTAAAAAAGACATGATTATTGTTTCAGGCTTTAATGTTTTCCCAAATGAAATAGAAGAAGTGGTTGCCATGCATGAAGGCGTGCTAGAAGTGGCCGCGGTTGGTATCCCTCATGACATTAGTGGTGAACAAGTTAAAGTTTTTGTTGTGAAAAAAGACCCTTCTTTAACTGAAAAAGATATAATAAAACATTGTCGTGATAATTTAACTAATTACAAGGTTCCTAAACTCGTTGAGTTTAAGGATGAGTTACCCAAAACTAACGTGGGTAAAATTCTCAGAAGAGCCTTAAAAGATTAGCAACTATAAAAAAGCCGACATCAGTCGGCTTTTTTATTGTAGGAGACTCAGTGCACTACCAATTGATCCAAACCCAAAATGAGCTTAATACGTTTGTAGAACAAATTAAAAACAAACCCATTCTTGCTATTGATACCGAGTTTATGCGCCGCCGTACTTTGTATCCAGAAGTTGCACTTATTCAAGTTTATGATGGCGAACATTTAGCGCTTATTGACCCGCTTGCCGAGCTTTCCTTGTTTGATTTTTGGCAAATACTTAAAGATCCTAAAGTGCTAAAAGTACTCCATTCACCCTCAGAAGATATTGAAGTTTTTCAAAAGTACGCAGGATTTGTTCCTTATCCTTTATTCGATACCCAGTTTGCACTTCAGCTATTAGGTGAGGGAAACTGTATGGGCTTTGCCTTAATGGTGAAAACATTATTGAATATTGAGATTGATAAAAGCGAATCGCGCACTAATTGGTTACAACGCCCCCTTACCCAAAAGCAACTTGAATACGCTGCTGCTGATACGTATCACCTGCTGCCTTGTTTTGAGTTAATTATAGATAGCATTAAAGCCGCTGATTTATTTGATATTGTGATCAATGAAAGTGAATTAGTTGCCAATAAACGTGCTTTTCAAATCCCGGATGAGCTACTTTACAAAGAAATTAAAAATGCATGGCAACTTAAGCCGCATGAACTAGCGGTACTTAAAGAGTTAGCAGTATGGCGTCGAAATAAAGCTATTCGTAAAAATCTAGCGCTTAATTTTGTGCTTAAAGAGCACAATATGACCGAAATTGCCAAACGAGGCCCTTCAAGTTTAAATGCTCTGAGACAAATTCCTGGGGTAGAACCCATTGAAGTGAATCGTTCTGGGGTTGAAATTTTAAAGTGTATTGAGCAGGCCAAAGCCATTCCAGCTGAGCAACACCCACAAGTATTAAAGCGGTTAATTGATTTTCCTACCTATAAAAAAGTAGCGAAGGAGATCAAACAAAAAATTACTAAAGTTGCTAAAGAGCATAACATTCCAGAAGACGTTATGGCCTCTAAAAAGCAAATAAATCAGCTAATTAGTTGGAACTGGAAGTTAACTGCTCAGCAAAAAGAAAAACACATAAAACCAGATTTACTCAGCTCATGGCGATATGATTTTGTTAAAGATGCGCTAAAAGAGTGGGATAATTAGAGTATTAAATAGCTTGATGTAAAAAATAAAAAGGGCGCTTAGCGCCCTTTTTTATTATTTCTTTTCTTCGTCAGGTAATGTGACATTGAGCTCGAGTACCGCTAAATCGTCTTCATTTTGATCAAACTGAACTTGAACCGCATCGGCGCCTACATTAACGTACTTACGAATGACATCAAGAATATCTTGCTTTAATTGTGGCAAGTAATCTGGTGTTCCACGCTGAGAACGCTCGTGCGCGACAATGATCTGCAATCGCTCTTTTGCTAATGACGCACTGTTTTTCTTTTCTGAGCGGAAGTAGTCAAGTAAAGACACATTAACCTCCAAATATCCGTTTGAATAAACCCTTTTTCTCTACATCTAAAAATCTAAATTCAACCGTTTCGCCTAATAAACGACTGATCGCATCAGCATAAGCTTGACCTGCGTCTGATTCGCTATCAAGAATTACCGGTTGTCCAGAGTTTGATGCACTAAGCACTGCTTGAGATTCAGGAATGACACCTAGTAAGTCTATGGCTAGGATGTCCTGGATATCTTCAACAGATAGCATTTCACCTTTTGATACACGATCTGGATTATAGCGTGTTATTAGCAAATGCTCTTTAATGTTTTCTAATCCTTCTTCGGCACGTTTCGATTTACTGTGTAAAATGCCTAGAATACGATCCGAATCTCGTACTGACGAGACTTCAGGGTTGGTTGTAACTATTGCTTCATCAGCGAAGTACATCGCCATCATAGCTCCGGCTTCAATACCTGCAGGAGAATCACAAACAATATAGTCAAAGTCTTCTTTTAACTCGTTCAATACGCGTTCAACACCATCACGGGTGAGTGCGTCTTTATCGCGAGTTTGTGAAGCAGGAAGTAAAAATAACTTTTCTACACGTTTGTCTTTTATGAGTGCTTGATTAAGGTTAGCTTCGCCATTGATCACATTAACAAAGTCATACACTACGCGACGTTCACAACCCATGATGAGGTCTAAATTACGTAAACCGATATCAAAATCGATGATAACAGTTTTGTAGCCTTTTAATGCTAAGCCTGTACCAATTGCTGCGCTTGATGTTGTTTTACCAACACCCCCTTTACCCGAGGTAACGACAATTATTTTTGCCATGAGATTTATCCTTTAACCAAAGCTGAAATTTCTAAAGATTCATTTTTTTGTTGTATTTGAACTGCGTTACCCCAGTGTTCACCTTGCAGTGAGTCACTGATCCAGTAATTACCATTGATTGAAACGAGTTCTGCTTCTAATTTATTACAAAATATGTATGCGTTTTCGAGCCCTTTTGCGCCGGCAATTGCACGCCCTCGTAGGGTTCCGTAAATATGTACATTGCCATCGGCAATTACTTCTGCACCATGGCTTACCGCGCCTAACACCACCAAGTCGCGGTCTTTGGCGTAAACTTGTTGGCCTGAGCGCACCGCACCATTAATAATTTGCGCTGGTAAATACACGGTTTTTTCTACAACCGAAGTATTTGACTCTACTCTTGCGGGTTCACTCTTAACGTCTTGTGAATAGTTTAAAACAGATAACCCTGCGGCTTTTGCCTGTTTATGCTGTTCATCCGAACCATTACATACACCTACAGCATTAAAGCTCATGCGTTCAATAAGCGATTTTAAGTGAACAAAGTCGATTGCGCTGTTTTTTACTTCAATTAAATTGACGACAATGGGGGCACCCTCAAAGAACTTTGGGGCTTGGGCAATTTTTACATACAGTTGTTCTGCTAAAAGGTTAATATCAGTACTATAAAGATGTAAAACTGATAACGTAAAAAGGTTGCCTTTTAGCTCAAAAATTTGGTCCGACATAGATGCTCAACTGGATTGTCTAGTTAGCATGTAACTTTATATAAACCTAGGCTGAACAAGGCTTTTATTACAGTTTCCACACTAATTTTTATAACTTATTATTATTGCCATGTTATAGTGTGTAGCACTGTTAAGCAAGATTTTATAGGGCCATAATGCTAACTGCGGTATATAAAAGTAAGAAAAAAGCAGATACTTTCTTATTTATTGAAAAAAGAGACGATTTTAGTAAAGTTCCGGAACCTTTAATGGCCATGTTTGGTCAACCTCAGTACGTGATGATCATTAACTTAGCGAAGCGGACTCAATTAGGCGTAGCGGATTTAGACACTTTAAAACAGTCGCTTAGCGACCAAGGCTATTATTTACAAATTCCGCCACCAGAGGAAAACTTGCTAAGTCAATTAAGAAAACAAAATGGAGCAGATAGTGATTAAAAAATTAGCGGTTGTATTGTGTGGTGTGTGTTTAAGCTCATCGGTGATGGCAAAAACACAAGCTGAGTTTCAACAATATCTTACTAATTTAAAGCAAGAGGCAATAGCAAAAGGCTACGATACTCAGTTAATTGAGCAAGCATTTGCCACTGCATCTTATAAAGAAAAAGTCATTTCAGCAGACAAAAACCAGCCAGAAGTAAAAGAAACGCTGGAAACGTATTTACCAAAACGAGTACCGCAATGGAAAATAGATCGTGCGCGTAAATTGTATAAAGAAAACCAAGAAGTCTTAGAAAAAGTAGCAAAAGACTTTGGTGTTCAAGCGCGTTTTATTGTGGCTATTTGGGGTTTAGAAAGTAATTTTGGCGCTATTCAAGGCGGCCACAATGTTATTTCATCCTTAGTAACTTTAGCATTTGATGGACGTCGTGAAGCGTTATACAAACGCCAATTGTGGGCAGCACTGGATATATTAAAGTCGGGACATATCACGCTTGATAAATTTAAAGGCTCGTGGGCGGGTGCAATGGGGCAAACCCAGTTTATGCCAACCTCATTTAATGCTTACGCCGTTGATTACAATAACGATGGCCGCAAAGATATTTGGACAACCAAAGAAGACGCGTTTGCTTCAATTGCAAATTACTTAAAGCAAGAGGGTTGGAATGATAATTTAACCTGGGGTCGCCAGGTACAATTGCCCGCTGATTTTGATAAGCAGTATATATTAAAGCGCGGTACTAAAACCCGAAAGCAATGGCTAGAGTACTGGGATAAATCAGAGCGCTCTTTAGCAGATTGGCAAGCATTAGGTGTTCGTCGTGTTGATGGCAGTGATTTACCTACGGTTGCTGTAGATGCAGCACTGGTGATGCCGGATGATATAAATGGACGCATGTATTTAGCATACGATAACTACAAAGTATTTATGCACTGGAATCGATCATATTACTTTGCAACCAGCGTAGGTTATTTGTCAGATAGAATTGCTTACCCAAAAATTTAAGCTTAAGCGAATAACTAAAAAGCCGCTCATTGCGGCTTTTTAATGGTTTACTGCTCTTTTTTGAATATTTTATCTTTAAGGTCAATGACTTTGCCAATGCCTGAACCTAGCTTCATTAGTTTGTTTAGCTGCTCAGGGGTTAAGCGTTGTAACTCTGACGACCATTTAGTCACTGTTTCAAGTAAGTTATGAATTTCGCCCATTTGTTTTTGTGCATAAATTTCATCGTCGTTACTTGCTTCATCTAATAAGTTATCTCTGAGTAAGCTAAGTGTAGGTTCTACTTCACGCTTTTTACGTTCTTCAAACACGCGATTAGCCATATCCCAAATGTCACCCGCAGGTGCATAGTATTCTTTTCTATCTCCTGGGATATGCATTACCTTGATCAGCTGCCAAGATTGTAATTCTTTAATTCCCATACTCACGTTACCGCGTGAAATACTCAGCGCATCTGCGATTTGGTTTGCCGTCATTGGATCTTTGGTAATAATAAGTAACCCGCACATTTGGCCGATTGTACGATTAAATCCCCAGCGGCTGCCCATCTCGCCACAATGCATTACAAAGGCAAAGTTTTTTTCTGATAATGTCATTGTTACAAGTTTCAAAAATAAATGAAATCTATGCTAGCACGCTGGTTAAGTATGGCAAGCGTTTAGCTTGGATAAAAAACCACGTTTTACGACTAATGATTGATATAGATTAATATTTAAGCATTTATAGTGGGTTATGTTGCGGGTATGCAACATAACATTGTTGTTTAACGCCTTTGTTAAATAGCATAATTTTTTATAAACGATGGAATGACTATGAAAGCAGCAATAAATACAGAATATAAAGGCAAGTTAGAAATCACCGATTTACCAATCCCAGAGGTAGGTCCTAACGATGTGCTGGTAAAAATAGCCGCTTGTGGTGTATGTCACACCGATTTACATGCGTGTCATGGTGATTGGCCGGTAAAACCAAAAATGCCATTGGTACCAGGTCACGAAGGCGTGGGTGTAATAGAAAAACTAGGCAGTAATATTAAACATTTAGAAGTGGGCGACCGAGTGGGTGTACCTTGGTTGTATAGCGCCTGTGGCCATTGTGAATTTTGTTTAGATGGACGTGAAACCCTGTGTTTATCGCAACATAATACCGGTTACTCAATTGACGGTGGTTATGCAGAATATTGTTTAGCACATGGTGATTACATCATCAAAATACCGGAAGGATTAGGCTTTGCTGAAGCTGCCCCGTTATTCTGTGCCGGCGTAACAACGTATAAAGCATTAAAAGTATCAGATGCAAAGCCGGGTCAATGGGTTGCTATTGTTGGTGTGGGCGGTTTAGGTCACTTAGCGGTGCAATATGCAAAAGCAATGGGCTTTAATGTTATTGCTGTAGATACAGGCAAAGAAAAAATGGCCCTAGCTAAAGAGTTAGGCGCTGATATTACGCTTGATTTTAAAGACGTGGTGCCAAGTGAGGCTATTTTTGAGCAAGTAGGTGGGGCGCACGCTGTTGTTTGTACCGCAGTATCAAAACCTGGGTTTGAACAAGCGTATAAAAGTGTTCGCCGTGGGGGCAAATGCGTATTAGTTGGCTTACCACCAGAAGATATGCCATTGCCAATTTTTGATACTGTGCTAAATGGTGTTTCAGTAGTAGGTTCTATTGTAGGTACACGTAAAGACCTTCAAGAATGCCTTGAATTTGCCGCACAAGGTAAAGTAAAAGCTATCATTGAAGAGAAAAAACTCGAAGATATTAATGAAATTTTCGATGACATGCTCAAAGGTGAAATTAACGGCCGTATAGTTGTTACAATCTAACTATACCAAAATATAGTGCGCACAAACCAACCTGGCTTGTGCGCATTGTATGCTATAGCGTATAACTAAAGCTTAACTTTGCATTTCTTTCCTCACCTGGCATACCGCCTAAAAACATGGCTTTAGAATAGTATTTTTTATTAAACAGGTTATTAATGTTTAATTGCATTTGCCAGTTGTCTGCTTTATAGCTAACTGCAGCATCATACACGGTATAAGCAGGGACGTAGCCGTTATCAATACCGAACGAGCTTGAGTTAGTACTGCGCTTATCAACAAACGTTAAGCCTGCGCTTAAATCTACTGCGTGAGGTAATTCAAATAACGCAGCAGAGTAAGTTACCCATGAGCTAGCAGTTACATAAGGCACGCCTTTTTGGCGAGTATCAAAGCTTGTGCTGTTTGGGTTAGTTTTATCTCTAGCATCTTGATAAACACCGTTGATGTTAACTTTCCATTGATCGTTCAAATACGCATTTAAGTCAATTTCTACACCTTTGGTTTGTTCTTCACCATCAAAGAAGCTCTCCACTACGTTTGGTGCAGACACGCCTGCTTCATAAAGTGGGTTGGCGTACTCTAGGTTTGTACGTGCACTTTCAAATACTACAATTGAAGCCAGTAATTGGTCATCAAACGCTTTAAAACGAAATCCTAAATCGTTACTAACAGATTCTGAGTCTTCTCTATCGGCTTCATTACCAGCAACAGAGCCAAGTACACTGTAGGCAGTACGACCTTTTGAGTGATTTAAAAATAAAGCCATGTCAGCGCTTAATTGATAAGTAGCCCCTAAATTGTACGTTAAACCGCTATCTGAGGTGTTTGCCTCTGGCGTTGGATTTGCGCGGCTTTGACTATAACGTGGGTCAACACCAAAATGCTCGTAACTTTGTTTTATACGATTATGAGCAATCCCAATACGGGTGGTGATTTTATCGTTAATGTAGGCAACATGCTGAAGGCCTAAACCCCATGCCTGTACTTTTTTATTATAATCGCTGGTTTTAAGCGGATCGTAATCATTAAATTCACCCGTAGGCCAATTTGGCTGACGCATATCAAAAATATACGGTAGTGCGCCTTGGTAAATAACTTCACCGGCTTTGTTTTTAATGACCTTATCGGCATCGTAAATAGAATATTGTTTAAAACGAATATCACGATCTTCATAGTTGGCGTTAACCAGTAATTCGTTTTCTATGTTACCGAGCATAAAGTCATAACGTAAATCTAAAAAGTATTGCCATGATTTTTCATCCGCTTCTACTTGGCGGTACTCTTGGCGTCTGGCTGCAAAAGGGTATAACACGTCATCAACAACTAGCGGTGCGCGTGGGTCTTGATTGATCACGCCGTTACGTTTCCAGTAAACGTAGTTGTAAGCACCTGTTTGGCGGGCAAAACTTGAGGTGTAATTACGGTACTGTAGTTGTTGATTAACAAATAAATCATCACTAATGTAATAATTATGGGCTAATTTAAAACGCAGCTCTTCACCTTCGTTATCCTTTGCCATCGGTGATATTATGCCATTGGTGCCAAAGTTAAAGGGTGTTAAACCATCATTGCTTGCCAAAGAGTTAGCTAGTTCATTTCGTTGTGCTTCACTCAATTGTAAGCCACTTGCTGTAGGGTCATTCACTAAATCGGCGCCTGATACTTCACCTGCAGTTAAACCGTTGACCGATTCACTGTTAAAAATACGAATAGGATGGCCGATAGAATCCACAGCAATGGCGTCCTTGATATAGGCTCCCGATAACACAAACGCATGTTGATCATTTAGTACATATTTTAAAGACGAATAAATTTCATCACGTTGTTCTTTTAAATCACGAAAGCCATCGCTAGAGGCGGTTTTTGCCATGACTCGATAAGCTAAGTCGTCTGTTATTGCATTGGTGCTATCGAGTGCCAGAGAATAACTATCCCACTGACCAATATCCATTTCTAAGGTATGTTGTTCGTTAAACTGTGGCTTTTTTTCAATCAGGTTAATCACACCACCAGCACTGCCCATGCCGTATAAACCAGTTGCTGGGCCTTTTAATACTTCAATTGATTCAACATTGGTTAAAGAACGCGTTGGATTAAAGGTATTGCCTAATCCTGCACCACCGTACATGCCATCATAGGTATAATTAGCACCTAAACCACGAATTACTAAATTATCACCAATGCCATAGTTGTTACCGGCTTGCGTTAAACCACTTACATTTCGGATCACATCTTGTAAACTATCAATACCTTGCGATGCAATTAGCGCTTTATCAACAATGACCACGGGTGCAGGGGTTTCCATTAGTGACATATCAGATTTAGTGGCCAAACCTGAGCTCATTACCACTCGGTTTTGTTGCTCGTAAACACTAATACGTTCAATATCGGAATTAACTTGTGACTCGTTTGCCAATGCCAAGTGCGCGTTTAAGCACGCGAGTGTGAGTAGTGAGTATTGAAACCTTTTCATAGAGTGATAACCATTCGCATTTGTTAATTTTCGTGAATGATAATGGTTATCATTTTAAAATAAAATAAAAAGTTCAAACTTTTTTACTTTAATGGGTGTGTTTGCTTGATAGTTATACAATGTGATTTAAAAACAATCACATTTAAAAATATTAACGGGGTATTGCAGTCGCTAGTTGGCTTTACCAAGAGAGAATTTAAATAAAGTATTGATGATTAAATGGGCAGTTTAGCTACATTAGCTAAAAAATTGTTAAGGTTGAGCTAAGCTCAACCTTATAAAGATGTATTGGGTTTACTGCTTGTAAACGACACCGGCTTTCATTACAAAAGGAATACGCTCTAGTGTAGAAATATTTTTAAGTGGGTTAGCACTCACCGCTATAATATCAGCAGCAAAACCAGTTTTAATTTGCCCCAGTTGTGAATCTGCCTTTAGTAATTTAGCACTATTAATGGTCGCGGCTTGAATAGCTTGTAATTCACTCATACCAAATTCAACCATTCGCGAGAACTGTTTCGCATTATCACCATGTGGATAAATAGCCGCATCTGTACCAAATACCATGTTAACCCCAGCTTCAACGGCGCGTTTAAAGCTGTCTCTTTGCTTTTTAGAAACAAGGCGTTCTTTATTTAGGTTCTCTTCATCTACCCCATTTTGCTCACCAAAGCTCAGTGTATATTCAGTATTGTAAATATCCATAGAGAGCCAAGTACCGTGCTTTATAGCAAGCTCAATCGCTTCATCGTCTAAAAAGCTAGCATGCTCTACGCTGTCTACACCGGCTTTAATGGCTGTTTTAATGCCGTTAGTGCCGTGTGCGTGAGCCGCAACAGGTAATTCTCGCATGTGCGCTTCATCCACAATGGCTTTCATTTCTTCAAATGCGTATTGTTGTATGCCCACCTTTGTGCCTTTAGAAAATACCCCACCAGTTGCACATAATTTAATTGCATTAGCGCCATATTTAATATTTTCACGTACTTTAATGCGAACAGCCCATGGGCCATCAGCAACCCCCGAGGCGGTATATTTCATTTCTGGAGGCAAACGATTATTGTCACAGTGTCCGCCAGTAATCCCCAAAGAAGGGCCTGCAGCCCAGATGCGAGGGCCAATAATATCACCTGCATTAATGCCGTCGCGAACCGCAATAACACTAAAGCCTTCTGCACCTAGGTTACGCACTGTGGTAAAGCCGGCTTCTAATGTTTTTTTAGCAAAGTAACTGGCTTTAATAGCCATACGCGGTACTGATTGGCCTATACGTTCACTGCGCGAAACGGTTGGATCGCTGGTTAAATGCACATGCATATCCATCAACCCCGGCATTACGGTGAGTTCAGGTAGGTTAATCAGTTCATCATTACTGGTAAGCGTTGGCTGTTTATTAAATTGGATTTGGCTTATTACACCCTCGTCAATCGCGATTAACGGATTAGCTTTTAGATCTCCAGTTTTTACATCAAGCAAAGCTTTGGCCGATATATAGGTGGTTGCCAGTGTACTTGCGCTGGTTAAGCTCAGTAATGCGATTGATGTAGTTAGTAAATGTTTTTTTATTTTGATCATTTTTATTATTTAATTATTTAAATTTACCTGAATGTAGCAATCATTAGGTATTGAGTAAATTATTTAGCGACGAATCCCACTCACCGTAATTGCTTTATTTAAGGCATTTAAAACCGCATAATTGGCGGGTAAAAACTAACAAGGATCTTTATGAAAGTTATTAAAATAGCACTGGTTGCCAGTAGCGTTATGTTTGCCTTAAGTGGTTGTATGAGCACCAGCTCACAATTAAACACAAATCAGCCAGTCGCGCCTGTAATAAGCGAATTATCAGCACAGCAGCAATTAGATGTGCTCGTTGCCCAGTACTACGATGAGTCATTAACCTTTAATCCCTTAAGCGCCACTTATAACGGTCGCCATGAATTCGATGATCAATTCTTGCCGGTGATATCGCAGGCTAATCGTGATAAAAAAACTGCTTTTTATAAAAAATATCAACAACGTTTAACGCTAATCGATGAATCACAATTAACAGGGCAGGCGCTACTTAACTTTGAAGTGTTATCGCGAGATTTAGCCCTGAAGCTTGAGGGCATGCAATATAAAGATTATTTGTTACCGATTAACCAAATGTCGGGAGCACATAATACCTTTGCTGGATTTGGTTCAGGGCAAAGTGCACAGCCCTTTAATACTGTTGCCGACTATGAGCAATTTATTAAACGTGCTGATGGTTTTGTGAAATGGTTAGCCAGTGTTGAACAATCAATGGCGCAAGGTGTTAAACAAGGCGTGGTATTGCCTATGCCATTGGCTAAAAAATTATTGCCTCAGTTTAAAGTGCACGTAGTAACTAACGCAGAAGATTCATTATTTTATTCACCAATAAAGGCCATGCCCGACTCATTTTCTAATGCACAAAAACAGCAACTCACTGAGCAGTATAAAACGCTTATTTTAGATAAATTAGTGCCCGCTTATCAGCGTATGAGTGAGTTTTTACTCAACGACTATATTCCTCATGCTCGTGATTCTGTTGGTTATGCTGATTTACCTAATGGTAAAGCGTGGTACGAATATCAAATCAAGAAAAACACCACGTTGAGTTTATCAGCAGATGAAATTCATGACATTGGCTTAAGTGAAGTGGCTCGAATTTTAAGTGAAATGAAAACGGTTAAAAATACCGTGGGATTTAAAGGTGATTTAGCATCGTTTTTTGATCATTTACGTGACTCAGATGAGTTTTATTATAAAACAGCTGATGAGTTAATTGCCGCCTATGAAGATATTAAACTAAAAATAGATGCGCGCTTACCGCGATTATTTAATATTGAGCCTAAAGCCCCTTACATTGTTAAAGCAGTAGAAGCGTATCGTGCGCAATCGGCAGCGGGGGCATCTTATGCAGGGCCTGCACCAGATGGTTCTCGTCCGGGTATCTTTTACATTAATGCTTACAACTTAAAAGCGCAGCCTAAATTTTTACTTGAAACGCTATCTATTCATGAAGCAGCACCTGGTCATCACTTTCAAATTGCACTGCAACAAGAAGTAGAAAGCCTGCCCGATTTTCGTAAATTTGGCGGCTACACGGTGTTTGCTGAGGGCTGGGCATTATACGCGGAGAGTCTTGGCAAAGAGCTTGGCTTATTTACCGACCCGTATATGTGGTATGGGCGTCTTAACGATGAGCAGCTAAGAGCTATGCGTTTAGTGCTTGATACAGGCTTTCATGCCAAAGGGTGGACACGTCAACAAGGCATTGACTACATGTTAGCTAACTCTTCAATGGCAAAAAGCGATGTAATTGCTGAAGTGGAACGTTATATTGCATGGCCTGGGCAAGCATTATCGTACAAATTGGGTGAGTTTAAAATTAAAGAGCTTAGAGATTACGCCCACCAGCAGTTAGGCGAGCAATTTGATATTAAAGCCTTTCATACGCAAATATTAATAGATGGCGCATTGCCTATGCCTATCTTAGAGCAAAAAATTAAACGTTGGGTTAAATCTCAGCAGTAACATAATCGCGCAAAGTCATTATTTGAACAGGGATTGGCTTTGCGCGCTTTGCTGCAATACGTTAGAATGCGCGCTCTTAAAAGGCGCGAGAACACCATGTTTGATCAACAATTAGCAAAAACCCAATTTTGGCTTAGCAAAAGTCTCAATGAAATGAACCAGCAAGAATGGGAAGCCATTTGTGACGGATGCGGAAAGTGTTGTTTAAACACCTTTATTGACAGCGAAGACGAAGATGACTTTACCGCCACTGATCAGCTAAGAGAAGGTGAGCAACTTATATTTACCAATATTGTTTGCCAATACCTTGATAACGCAACCTGTGGCTGTAGTGAATACGAAAACCGCCAAACCTTAGTGCCTTCTTGCGTTAAGCTTACCAAAGAAAACCTCAAAGACATTTTCTTTATGCCGCAAAGCTGCAGTTATCGCCGACTTCACGAAGGACGTGGATTAGCAACGTGGCATCCGTTACTTAATAACGGCGATAAAACTAAAATGCACGAGCTAAACATTTCTGTTAAAGATAAAACCGTAAAAGACTGTGACGTAAAGCTAGAAGATTTTGATTTGTATATAGCCGAGTGGCCAACCAAGGATTGCAATTAATGAGTAAATTACAAGCAAGTATTGGCTTAATTAATCCTAAAAGCCCGACCAACGTGGGGGGCGTATTACGCGCCGCAGGTTGTTATGACGCACAGCAGGTTTTTTTTACTGGCAACCGTTATTTAAACGCACAGAAATTTCATACCGATACTAAAAATGTAGTGCAACGTATTCCATTAACCGCTACCGATAATTTAGCATCAAGTAAACCACAAGGCGCTAAAGTGGTGGTGATAGAGCTAATAGAAGGGGCCACTCCCTTGCCTGAGTTTACCCACCCTGAGAACGCATTTTATGTGTTCGGCCCAGAGGATGGTTCAGTGCCAAAAGACGTTTTAAAATGGTGCGATGAAGTTGTTTATATTCCAACCATAGGGTGTATGAATTTAGCAGCAACCTGTAATGTTGTTCTTTATGACCGGCTCGCCAAGCTTGGCGGTATTCAAAGTAGTGATGAAACCATTATCACTTCACGCGATACCAATAATAAAATGAAATGGCAAAAACAACCTTAAATATATTAGCTGTTTAAGGTTTATCCCTTGCTAAATGTAA
>NZ_JASDDA010000015.1:0-13532 GCF_030407645.1 Pseudoalteromonas sp. APC 3495
TATTTCTTACTTTATAATTAAAATTTTAATATTTTGTAGTTACTATTTTTAAGTAACTAAATGTTTACCTATTTTTGCTTGGATTGGTTAAAAATAAGTTGGTGCCGTTGCTTTCAAAGCGTTTGTTCCAAATCAAATCAAAATAAATACGGTGGTTTAAACTTATTTTTGTCGCTTTATCTTTTAAAAAGTTTTGTATTTCTGTGTAGTGCTGGGCTGTTTCAATGTCTTTATAGGTAAAGCGGCGCTTAATGCCTAAAGCCTTCGCTTCTTCAGTGGTAAATATAAATTCTGACTGAAAAATTTGGCTATCAAGGGGTAAAAATAGCCATGGTGTGGCGGTTTTTCTTGCTGGTTCAAAGTCTTCACCCATTGCTACAAAGTGCTCAAATACAATATCAATGGGCTTTCGCACTTTATTAAACGACTGCAATTGCGAAGGTTTAATGTTTTTACTCAGCTCAACTATTAGCTCGCTACATAACTCGTTTGCAAGTTCGTTTAACTCTATTTCAGAGGTGAGATTATTTAATGTGTGAATTAAATAGTCTTTCTTTTTCGTTAACACAGCTCTAAAGGTATGTGATGCGCCTAAGCAATTATTACTTTTACGATGAAAGCCGCGATAGGTGTTTGAGCCTAAGCTTTTTAATACCAGTTCCTCGTAGCTGAGTAATGGCGTGGGTGTTAAAAATACCGTATCGCCCACTTCATTCATGCTTTTTACTTGTGCCTGCATTTTTTATTTATCCTTACGCGTGAAATAAGCGGCTTGCTTTGTAAGCTCTACGTTGATTATGTTGTTATTTAATTCACGTTCGGTCATGCAACATCCTTGTTAATTTTTTATACCGCGTTATAGTTCGCCAGCGAAAGCTTTTTGGCTTAAAGAGTCAAAACTGTGAGTCAATTCATTGAATGAAACAGATTGCCTAGTCAATTGCATCTTCACTTTACTTTGAATTTCTACAAATTTGTTTTGCAAATCAATGGGCGGAATAATGAACTCCAAAGACTCTATTCCACCTTGGCTAATAGTGTGTTGTCCTGCCGATGTTTTAGTCTTGCTTGATATTATTTTCTTACCACCCGGTAGGTTTAGCATGTAAGACAAAAACCTAGAGTTAAATGAGTCTTTAACCTTGATTCTAATAAGATGATCATTATGAAACACTGCTTCATTAAAACCTTCAAAGACTGCTGAACGCCCCACATACTCTGGGTTACCGTTTACACGGATAAATAGCAAGTCTCCTATATCTAATCGATATCTGCTTTTCTCTTTGTCTTCAAGATCAACTCTATTGAGTTCCTTACCAAACCTAATTCCCTCATAATGAACATCTTGAAGTCTTAATACGATATCGCCGATATTTTCTTCTACTTTTCTCCGCCTAGAAAGGCCATTGTTTGCATGTCGAATATGCTCGCCTAACAATTCTACTTGCCAGCTCTTTGGGTTGGTGACGGGATCGCCGAACATGTCTAGGAATACGCTGCGTAGGAAGTCATCGGCGAGTTTGATGGCTTGTTGGCGTTTGCGGCGGATGGTGTCTGCTTTATCTAAAATCGCAGCTATTCGTTTTTGCTCCTCCAGTGATGGTAATGGAATTTTATGATTCCAAAAAGTATTCATTGAAACACGAGGCATTTTTGCACCGGCCACTTGATCACTAATCCAATTTACAAAGTACTTTGATCGCAAGTAATAGGTTAAGTACCTCCTATCAAGCCTTTCCCCATCAGGACACAAAGGCACCAGTTCCGTAGTAGCTAATCCCTGTTCATCTGGTAAAACGACTTTATTTAGATAAGGACGTAATTTTGAATAAAGCACATGTCGTTCATCAAACCAATGTGTTGAAGAACCAGCAGATTTAACTAAGTCATAAACTTTTTCAGTCACAACCCCTGATTGCGACTCGACTTTATCTAAATTTAGTAGCCAAACAGGCTTTTCATCAATTATGTCTGGATTTTTAATCGGTTTAGAAGGCGCGACATCACCTATCTTAACTAAAGGCCAGCTCACAGCATCCCCTCCAGCTCTTTTAAATCAGCCAGTATTTCATTCTCTAAGCTCACTAATTTACCCAAGATCTCTTTTGGCGGATCGTAGCTTTCTTCCTCGTATACTACTTCTTTATAGCGGTTGATTGACAGGTCGTATTTGTTGCTGGCTATCTCTTCTTTACTGACCCAAAACGCCTTTTGAGTTTTATCATTACTATCACTTGTCGCCTGTGCTTTATCACGGGCTTTAAATTCGCTAATTAGGCTTGGTAAGTCGTTGGCTTTTATTGGCGTGCGTTTGTCATCCAAGCTAAAACCGTCGGCTTGCACGTCGTAAAACCATACGTGGTCGGTGCTGCCACCTTTAGTGAATATAAGTATGGCGGTTGAAACACCGGCGTAGGGTTTAAACACGCCACTTGGCAGTGAAATTACCGCTTCTAGCTGATTGTTATCTACCAGCATTTGGCGCAGTTGTACGTGCGCTTTTGATGAGCCAAATAATACGCCGTCGGGCACGATAGTCGCAGATTGCCCGCCTATTTTTAGCATGCGCTCTATAAGGGCAACAAATAGCAGCTCGGTTTTTTTAGTTTTTACTTTACGTAATAACTCGGGGCATACGTCTTCTTCGTCTAGGCTGCCTTTAAATGGCGGGTTGGCGAGTATTATGTCAAAGCCTTCTTTGGCCTTTTGTGGGTAATGCTCTTTAAAGTTTTGGCTTAGGGTATCTTGATAATGAATGCCCGGTTGTTTAATGCCGTGCATTACTAGGTTCATGGCGGCTACGCGTAGCATGGTAGCGTCAAAGTCAAAGCCGTTGAACATGTTTGTATCTATATGGCTTCGCTGCTCTGGGGTTATTAAATCGCCTGAGTAAAGCACGTTTTCAAGCGGTTTGCCGCTATCATCACATTGAACGTTGCCATTTACGTCAAGCACGGGCTCGCGGTCGATGCCCTCGGCTGAGGTGTATTTTTGTAATAGGTATTCGTAACTTACCGATAAAAAGCCACCGGTGCCGGTTGATGGGTCGCATATTTGGCTGGTTACATCTGGGTTCATCATTTCGACCATGGCGCGTATAATGTGGCGCGGGGTTCTAAATTGGCCGTTAATGCCTGCGGTAGTAAGTTTGCTAAGCAAGTATTCGTATAAATCGCCTTTGGTGTCTGAGTTTTCAAGCGGTAAGTCGTTTACCATTTCAACGGCTTTTACCAATAAGCTTTGCTTTTGAATCATCAATTGCGCGTCTTTCATAAACTCATTAAATATCGCGCCTTCTGGCGATACGTCGTCTGAGGTTTTTGAAAAGTACGGAAACAGTTCATCTTTAACTAATTTGTATAACTCTTCTGCGCCTAAATGGCGCAGGTTTTGCCAACGAATATGTTGCTCATCGTCGGTAAAGCGGCGGTTAAACGGCTTGTTTGTGCGAGCGCTGCGTTTTTCGTCGGCTTGCTCGTTCATGTCGAGCATACGGGCGTACATTAAAAAAGTAATTTGCTCTACTACGGTTAGCGGGTTAGTGATGCCGCCTGTCCAAAATTCTTCCCATAGCTTATCTATTTTACTTTTTAAAGGTCCGGTGATCATAGTTTTCCTAGTGTGAGCGGTTTATTGCGCTCATTATATTGATTAAATTTTATATCATGGTGTTGGATGGCGCTCTGGCTTATCCAGCATCCTCGGATAGCGCTCTGGCTTATCCAACATCGTCGGATGGCGCTTTGGCTTATCCAACATCGTCGGATGGCGCTCTGGCTTATCCAACCTACGTTTTGTGCTATTTAATTTTGGCTTAATAAATTTTCGATTAAGCGAATAATGGTGTCTTTTTCTTTAGGGTTTGACTCTGCTACTAATAAAGTAATAGCCGCTAACCCTGTATCGTTTATTACGGGTTGATAATACTCATTTAACAGGCGTTGATTTCGATTTAGAAAATCGACAAATAAAAATGCTGCGGTGCGTTTATTACCATCACTAAACGGGTGGTTTTTAACAACAAAATATAATAAATGCGCGGCTTTACTTTTGTTCATAAGGTTTTGCTTAAGCTGAGTAATCGCGATTTTTGCATCATTAAGTGGTGTAAGTGCGCCGCCTAACTCCCCTTTTGGTGAATTAAGCAGTCCTTCATCATACTGTTGTAGCCATAAGAAGGTTTGCGTGTAACTGGCAATTATATCTACAAGCCCTGCTCCAAATTCACTGTTTTGAGGCAAAACAGCAATTCGTTTAACGAGTTGTAATGCGTTATCTAGCTCTGTTGCGTTTTGTGCTAGTCGCTCTTGATTTAAGGTGTAGCCTTTTAATAAATGCTGCTTTAATGTTTTAGTTGCCCACTGGCGAAAGCGTGTTGCTTGGGTTGAGTTAACGCGGTAGCCCACAGATATGATTGCATCAAGGTTATAGTGTTTTAATTTACGTTTTACTTGGCGTTTACCCTCTTGACGAACTACCGAGTAATCCTCGGTAGTTGCATTTTCATCAAGTTCACCTGACTGATAAATATTTTTTAAGTGTAAACTAATATTATCAGTAGACGTATTAAATAACTGGGCCAATTGTAGTTGAGATAACCAAAGACTCTCGTGTTGTAAAGCAACAGCTAGCTGTAAACTACCATCTTCGTTTTGGTAAATCTCCAACTCATTACTCATTTACAGCCTCACTTCTTTATCTACCGTATGGTTTTTATCGCCCAATTCTACATCAAACTGCTTAATAAATTGCTCTATTACGTCGGCTTGTTGCTGGCTAAATACGCCGTCGAGCCCCATGTCGTGTATTTGTGTAAAGGGCGCATCGTAAAGCTGAGCTATTTCAATTGCGCCGTGGCGAATTAGGTGGTTTTTTAACATACCAATAAAGCGCTGTTGTTTAGCATTTACATGGGTGTGTATTTGCTGCACAAAGGTAGTAAAGCTCTGCTCTATGGCGTTTTTGTCCATACCGACTATGGTACGCAATATTTTGTCGAGCGTCGCGGTTGATTCAGGAAAAAACTCTTTTAATGTATTTAAATCAACATTTGGGTTTTGCGTATGCACTAACGAGCTTAATTGCGCTAAGTCGGCTTCGGTTACTTGTTCGCCGTTGCGAATTTTTTTAAGTACGCTGTCGGTTTCAAATAACGGGGTGAGTGTTTTTTCTACCTCTTGGCGGTATATTTGATAATCAATAGAGACTATTTTTGTGAGCCTGTCGGCTTCGTGTATTTGATTTTCGTCTTCTTTTATATCAAGCACAAAATCACTTGTTGGTGGCTTCACGCTTTTATTACGCAGGTGAATAATACTGCGTAAATTAATGCGGCTTTGCTCAAGCGCTGCATGGGTTAAATACTGCCAATACTGCTGTGTTTGTATTTCTGCTATGGCAGGTGCTTTGCTACGCACTTCGTTTAGGTGCATTTGAAGCGATTCAACCTTGTTCATTACACTTTGTTTAGCTAAATCAATTTGGTTTGCATCGGTAAATATTAGTGTTTGGATAGTGGTTAGCTCTAAATCAAACTTATAGGCTTCACTTTGCCCCATTATGTTACGCCATTGCATAAGTGGCGCGACTTTTTCGAGTAAGTCGCTGACTGTGTTAGGCGCAAATTGATTAAGGCGTTTTAGGTCTTTATGGGTTTCGACCACTAGCCAGTTATCGCGCACCGATATTGATTCCATTGGCAGTAGGCAAATATCGTCGTGAATTAATTTAATGGTTTGATCAAACACATCCATATTTGCTTTTTTGAGGGCTGTTTGTGCAAGGGTTACCCGCGCTTCAAATAGTTTTTGCAGTAACGATTTTGCTTGTTTTACGTCGTCTTCTTCTGGGTTTTCGTCAAAGTATCCAAAGTTTGCCCAGTGATCGAATATTAAAAAGTGAGTTTTGTGCTGCCCTGGTCCGTATAGGTTTTCGCATAAGCGTGTGCCACGGCCAATCATTTGCCAAAACTTTACTTTTGATTTTATGGGTTTTGCAAATACAAGGTTTACGCATTCAGGCACGTCTATGCCGGTGTCGAGCATATCGACCGACACAGCTATGCGCATGCTGTTTTCGTCGCTTGATTTAAAATCGTCTATTAGCTCTTCGGCCCGTTCGTACTTTGAGTGAATAACGCGGCAAAAATTAGCACCATGCTGCGGGTAAAGCTCACTAAATAACTGGGCCATTAATTCGGCATGAGCTATGTTACGGGCGAATATGATTGTTTTACCTGGTAGTTGGCCGTCTTTATCGCGCAGACCTTTTTCCATTAGGTTACGCAGTATTAACCTGTTGGTGTCTTTATTTTTAATGGCTTCGTCTATTTGTTTTGCGTCAAAGTCGAGCTCGTTAGGGTCAATGCCTTGCTCTTCTAATTGGGCTATTTGTTCGTCGGTTAGGTTGTCTTTTTTAATGCCTTCGCGCAAAAACTGGGTGGTGTAACTTACAATTTTGTAAGGGACTAAGTTGCCTTGCTCTATCGCGTCTTCGAGTGGGTAGTTAGCTGTGGGTAGTTTGTAGTCGCAACCAAACAAATCACACGTTGAGCGCGATACCATTTCAACCGGTGTAGCGGTTAAGCCTACTTCGAGTGCATCAAAGTATTTAAAAATATCACCATAAATATTGTAAATTGAGCGGTGCGATTCATCAGCTACTATTAGGTCAAAATAGCCTACGTCGTACTTGTTCATTATGCGTAGCATACCCGGGTACGTTGCTATAAATACCCGCGCGCTGGCAGCTGTATTTTTAGCGCTTTTACCAACAATATGCACTGGCTCTTTGGTGAATTCGGTAAAGGCGTTACCCGCTTGTTTACGTAGTTCTTTTCGGTCACATAAAAATAGTACGCGCTTAGCCCAACCTGCATCGAGCAGCCGTTTGGCAAGTGCAATAGATACGCGTGTTTTACCTGTGCCGGTTGCTTGCACAATAAGCGCTTTTCGGTGTTTATCACTAAAGCGCTCACATACTCGGGTTATGGTTTCCATTTGATACAAACGCCCTGCCACAGCAGTATCTATCGGCGTTTTATTTAAATCTTTTTTAAGTGTGCGCTGCTTTATTAAGTACTGTAGGGAATCTTTTGAGTAGTAACCGTATAAACCACGGCTATTATAGCCTTGCGTGTCGTCGAGAATTTTTATATCCCAGCCGTTTGAATAAAAAATAATAGGGCGTTGGCCATATTGCTTTTCGAGCGCGTTGGCATAAAGCGTTGCTTGCTGGCGGCCTTTTTCGATATTTTCGCGAGTGCGTTTTGCCTCTATTACCGCAAGTGGTTTACCGTCGTCATCCCATAATACGTAATCAACATAACCTACGCCTGTTGTTGTAGGTTGATCTGTTACTTTTACTTCTTTGCCAACGTCTTCTGTTGATTCGTCGTCAAGTGCAACGTGCCAACCAGCATTACGTAAATCTAAATCGATAATGCGTTTACGGGTTTCGTCTTCGTTAAAGTTAAAACTAGAGTTAACAATTTGCTCATTACGGGTTTTAACCTGAGCCAGCTTTTCTGCATCAATAGTTTGTTTTAGTTTTGCTGCTTGCTGCTGTGCTTGTTTTTGTGCAAGCTCTGCGGCTTCTAGTTCGTCAAGTGCGCATTTTAAACGGGCCTGATTTTCGGCTAGCTGCTTGGTGAGTTGCTTGTTCTTTTTTGCAAACTCGGCATCACTTTGGTTAGTCGGCTGTGTTTGCTCAGGCGCTTTAAACTCTGGGCACTCTTGTTGCGTGCCATTGGCATACGCCATAAATAAGTACGAGGCTACAAAGTAGCTTTCTTTTAATATCCAAATAGCTTGTTGTTGATCAACTTTGCCTTCGTGGGCTGCTTGATTACCACTTTTACGAATGGCGTGAAGCTTATCGGTAATTAAACGCGGAACTGCACTTGTAAAGTCGTCGGCGGTAAGTTTATCAAAAATGTTAGAAGTGGGTAAAACAGGTAAACTAAGTTCTTTATATAAGTAGCCTACTACTTTTTCGGCAAAGCAACGCAGCTTAACCAGTGAGCTTTGTGGATCGGTAATCGCATAATCTTCTGCAAAAGCGGCTAACTGGTGTAGCTCTGGCCACTTAGATTGAATGTGTTCAAAGTTCATTGACTGCTTCATTCCTGATTAATTCCTTATCAACTAATTTAGCATGCGTTATTATTTTTATGCGTTTGCAAGCTTGCGAATATTAAGCCGTTATATTTATTTTTATATTGTGTGTTACTGCGCTTAACCAGTAGCTTGTTTCAAAGCTTTGGTTATTAGAGTCAATCGCTACTTTTTTAGCAAGCTCGTTTGGTAACACCTTATTTATTTTATTGTTTATGCGGCTGCGCGTTTGTTGCACAAAGGTTTTTTCCATTACTTTTAAATTACTGTGTAAACCGTCTCTAAAATCTTCGGGCTCTATGCCAAACGTATCACGGAATATACGTAAATCACTGCTATTTTGCTGTAAATGCATGAGATATTCTTTGCTGTAACGCAAAGACTCTTCAAAATCACGACTCACCACTAGCTTTTTATGTTCACTTTGGCTGTATTGGTTTAACCATAAATAAAAGGCGGTTTCTTTTGCGGTAAGTTTAATTTCGACACCCGCAAAGGTGAGTGTTTTTGCTTTTGCGTTTACCTCTAAGGTTAAATCTTTTTTATGCGCTGAGTTTAAGCTTGCTACTGTTTGGCTAAATGATGCACTTTGCATGTTGGCAATGAGTGTTTCGTCGATAGATTGGCGCATTCGCACAAATGGAATTTCGGCAAGGGTTACCTTTGCATTTATACAATTAACTTGAGTGCCGTTTTTACCGTCAATAATATGGTCGTGGGGAGTTGGGTAGTAAAAATCTCTGACAAATTCAAATTCATCATTAACAAATACATGACTAAGTGAGTCTTGCTCGCGCCCTAACAACGACATGGCATAGCCTAAATAAAACGCCATTGTTTTACGGCCACCCGCAATAGATGCATGAATGCTGATATCGTTCTTATTGGTGAGTTCAAATACTTTACGTGTAATAAAGTCGGCCATGTAGGTCTGTTCTATTTCAGATTTAGCATCATTAATAGGTTGGCCATTATCGTCTTCTATAAGCCATATGTTTTCATCGGGGAGTTTAATGTTGGGAAGTTTATAGTCTGCTATTAGTTTAGCTAAATAGCCCTGCTTAAATAATCCATCGGTGAGCATAGCCTTGGTGCTTTTTGTGGTAATAACAAAAATCTCTTCAGGCATAGGCTTACCCTGCTGATAAAGCGCAAAAAGAGTTTCGGTTAATACCTGCGGGCTTGCACCGGTAACTATTAGTAGTACATTCTTCATCAACGTTCCTTTTGTATGAGGAATCTGCATAATACATAAATTACATAGTTAATGAAACTTGTTTGAGCTCAGTGGATTAGAGGTCTTATTTCTTGCCTGTAGACTACTGCGTATAAATAACAATAGCTTTAATTTAATAACTCTTTAATCAACACAGAACCCAACTGCCGTGTATTAAATGGATTTCCGTTGCCATTTAAAATTGAAACCCCTAACTCTTTAGCAATATCACGTAAGTAAGGCTTACTTGGTGTTACAAGCTCGTCATTTAAAAGCACTTCAATAGTACCGTTTTCTAGCTCCACCAATTTGTAGTTATTCCATGTTGCTTCCTTTACATTTAATAATATACGTGGCTCAGTAGGTTGATTTATTAACTTGCTCATTGTTATACAGCTTTTTCCCGATACTGCATCACTCATTAATTTTTTAGCTTCTTCAACGGGCGCATCTAATAAAGTTTCAACTTGCATCTCATCTGTATTGATTCTTAAAATAATTATACGATCGACCAAGTCTAGTGTATTAGTATTAAAGCTTATATGGCCACCTTTATGCATTCTACCTGTTGTTTTGACTGATATTCGCGCGCCACTACTTGATACAACATCGTACCCTGCCTGGTTAGCCTCAGTTGCCATACGCCCATTAGTTATAAGTGTGACGTACAGTTCCCCTATTCTACCGGTTAAGTGTCTAAGCTCTGTTGCAGACACATCCCAACTTAACTCCCTTTCTAACCAGCTCATTGCCTCACCCAGTGACTGAATGATTTGTATTAAAAAAGCTTTCTTTGCTCACAACACAGTACTGCAGCAGACCTCTTAATTTTCGATATATTCCCCTAAAGGACAGCGTCTAGTTCCACTATACCTATCGAGTATAATTTCTCTCATTTTATCTAGCAGCCAAGCTTTAGTTACAAAACGATCTTGGTAATAACGATAGTTTTTTAGAAAAATCGATATAATTAAAAATTCATTTTGAGATAAATCATATTGGAAATCTAAAAGTATTTTGTTTGATGCTCTGTATATTATTTTAAAATTGCACTCCTCTCTCAACAACAGAATACTTCCTTCACTCTGCGCTAATTTATCAATTAGAGTTCGAAGCTCAATTTCTAACTCATTTAATCTCGTTAAATGTAATTCTTTTTCTTCTTGGTCTAATTGATACTGTCTAAATTCATTTTTTTGCTTTTGATGAGTAATAAATATCTGCAAACCATAAAAGATAATACAGATACAAAATAAAATAAGGCTATACGATTCCATAAACATCAATTCTTATATGGTACTAACTGTAAAAATAAAACACTAAACTACCTTTGACAGACACCCGGTACCTGATATAGATAAAGATCCTTGGGATGCTTTGCCTATATGGTCGCTCCACCAATTCATTAGCTCTCTACGTTTTTCTATGTATTCAGCTCTATTATAAGCAGAGCGAACTTGGTTTTTATCTACATGTGCCAGTGCGGCTTCTATTATATCTGGATTAAACTCATGCTCATTTAACGTGGTGCTACCAAGCGATCGCAAGCCATGGCTTACTAACCGCCCCTCAAAACCCATGCGTTTTAGAGCCATATTAGCTGTTTCATTATTGATATGATTTCTCGGGTTTCTATCTGACGGAAAAACAAAGTCTCTGTGCCCTGAAATTGGTTTTATTGATTCTAATAACTCTAAAGCTTGATTTGATAGAGGAATGGCATGCTCTCTGCGCTTTTTCATACGTTCAGCTGGGATAACCCAAAGTTTATTCTCAAAATCAATTTCATCCCAACGCGTACCGGCAGCTTCTCCAGGGCGGGTAAGGGTATGCAACTGCCATTCAATCAAAAAACGAGTTACACGTTTAATTGATGCCGTTGCAAGCGTTTGCATCAATTCAGGCAGCTCTTCTGGTTTTAACGAAGGCATGTTTTGCTTTTGTGGCTTTTTAAATGTTTCTTTTATTCCAGCAAGCGGATTAGCTTGAATATAACCACTATTAACTGCGTAGGTCATAACTTGGTTTAATCTTTGGCTCAAACGCTTAACTGTTTCTAAAGTACCTTTAGCCTCTATGGGCCTTAAAATTTTTATGACTTGTGGTGCGTTAATTTTGCCAATTGGATATTTACCAATAACCGGCAGTATATGGTTATTTAACGAGCGCCAAATATCTTCGCCATGAGCTTGCGTAAAATCAGGCTTTTTAACCTCAAACCACTCTAAAGCTACTTTATTTAGTGTTAACTCTTCTTGAGCCCGTTTAAAAGCTAAGGTTTCATCTCTATGCTCTTTTGGATCATTCCCTAAAGCAACTAGTTCTCTGGCTTGTTGCGCTAGCTTTCTGGCATTTACAATAGATACATCGGGGTACTTACCTAGCCCCATGTTGACACGCTTTTTTGTAATTGGATGGTAGTAGTTGAAGTTCCAGAGCTTAGAGCCACTCTTTCTAACTTTTACTTGTAGGCCGTTACCATCGGATAAAATTATATCTTTACCTTCAGTTTTTGCTTTTTTTAGTGCTGTGTCAGTAAGTTGCTTTGTAGATCTGGCCATAACAAATTAACTCCAATTTAATTTAGTATTCCTTATTATGGCAGTTTATTAGAGGAATACCATATTGGATACTAAAGCTTTGAGCTTGGGTGAAACAAGATGGGACGTGATGAGACGCTAAGCTATTGATTTAACTTTATTGCAGGCACAAAAAAGGACGTCCTGAGACGTCCTAATATAGAATAATGGTGGAGAGAGAGGGATTCGAACCCTCGTTAGGGATTAACCTAAACACACTTTCCAGGCGTGCGCCTTCAGCCACTCAGCCATCTCTCCACAATGTTGCAGTGCAACAGCGCGCTATAGTATGAAATACACTTGCTTGGTGCAAGGCCTTTTTAACATCACGCTTTTAACTGCTCAATAATCAAACTAACCACCTATAAGCAAATAAAAAAGGCGATACCTGAGTATCGCCTTTATCTAATGCGTTATATTGCCATTTATTATTTTGCCATATTGGCTGTAAAATCAAGCATGCGATTTAACGATCTAAGTGCGCCTTCGCGTAAGTCCATATCAACAAATACTTCTTTGCCGCTGGCATCAATCAGTGCTTCCTCAATCGCTTGTAAGCCATTCATTGCCATCCATGGGCAGTGAGCGCAAGTTTTACACGTAGCGCCGCTACCGGCCGTTGGAGCTTCGAAAAACTCTTTCTCTGGGCATAGTTGCTGCATTTTATAAAAAATACCGCGATCGGTGGCTACAATAAACTTTTTATTGCTCATTGTTTGAGCGGCTTTAATTAGCTGGCTAGTAGAGCCAACTGCATCGGCTAATTCAACAATTTCAGCCGGTGATTCTGGGTGCACAAGTACGCCCGCATCTGGGTGCAATGCCTTCATGTCTTTTAAGGCTTTGGTTTTAAATTCGTCATGTACGATACATGCGCCGTTCCACATGATCATATCGGCACCGGTATTCTTTTGAATATAGCTGCCTAAATGCTTATCTGGGCCCCAAATAATTTTTTCGCCTTGCTCATCTAAGTGCTCTACTATTTCAAGTGCACACGATGAGGTAACTATCCAATCAGCACGCGCTTTAACCGCGGTAGAGGTGTTAGCGTATACAACCACTTTACGATCTGGGTGTTGATCACAAAATGCTGAAAACTCATCCACAGGGCAACCAATATCTAATGAACAAGTCGCTTCAAGTGTTGGCATCACCACAGTTTTATTGGGGGTTAAAATTTTAGCGGTTTCACCCATAAAACGTACGCCCGCGACAATGATCATGTCGGCTTCGTGTCTAGCGCCAAAGCGTGCCATTTCTAGTGAATCGGCTACACAACCGCCTGTTTCTTCAGCGAGTGCCTGAATTTCAGGATCAGTGTAATAATGAGCAACAAGCACCGCGTTTTTTTCTTGCAGTAACTGCTTTATTCGCGCTTTATATTCGCCTTTTTCGTCTTGTGTTAACGGAGCTGGCTTAGGAGGAAAGATATAGCCTTCTGGCATAATAGTTTGAGCTAAACTCATTGTTCTCGACCACTTTATTTACAGTGTAATTAATAGTGCAAATTATACGAGAAACTAACACTAAATAATAGCAATCTAACAAGGCAGTTTATAAATAAAGATTAGGGAGATAGTAGGAAATATTTCATGTCGAAGAAAGTGTACCAGAAGTGGT
>NZ_JASDDA010000015.1:13630-72614 GCF_030407645.1 Pseudoalteromonas sp. APC 3495
GTGGGTCATGATGGACTTGAACCATCGACCAATGGATTAAAAGTCCACTGCTCTACCAACTGAGCTAATGACCCGCTCATTGTGTTTGTTAACACATTGCGTAAATCCGCCGATTAAGAGCAAACTTTATTAACAATAAAGAATGGTGGGTCATGATGGACTTGAACCATCGACCAATGGATTAAAAGTCCACTGCTCTACCAACTGAGCTAATGACCCGCTCTTTTTGTCGCATTTCGAGTGGGGTTACCATTCGTTTGCTGCGGGCGCTTATAATACTTATTTATAAAATGAGTGCAACCGAAATTGTCTCTTTTTTTAAGTTTTTATGTCTAGTTGAGCAATTTTAGACCGCTTATGACAAAAAGCAGTCTAATCAAGCATCAACATTTATTTTGATAAGCGTTCTGTGGCTAATTTAGCAGCAGTTGTACTTGGGTACTGATTGATAAGCTCATTCAGTATTTTTTGTGCTTCTGCCTTCAAACCTTGCTCTTGTAAAAGTGTACCAAGCTTTAACATCGCATCTGGGCGTTTATTTGAATTTGGAAATTCGTTAACAACTACTTTAAAGTGCTCGGCTGCTTTTACACCGTCATTTTTAATCGTTAATAGTTGCCCTAGCCAATAATGTGCGTTTGAGGTGTACACTGAATTTGGATACGTTGTTAAGAACGCTTGAAATTCTGGAATAGCTTGGTCGTAGCGTTTATCTTTCATTATAAGCGCAACAGCACGTTCGTACGCTTCGTTTTCAGATAAATCGCTGCTGTAGCTCTGCTCATTACTAGGTTGTGTGTAGTCTGTTGTAGGCGCTGGAGCGGTCGGCTTTGCATACGCTTGGCTAACACGGTTCTCAATTTCTTGATAAAGCTCGCGTTGACGCTGGAGTACTTTTTCAAGCTTATAGCTTTGCTCTTCAGTTACTCCGCGTATTTGACTAACTTCATCTTGCAGTAAATTGAGCTGTTGCTGTAACTCTACTTGTAAAAAATTACGCTGTTGCATCATACTTTCAAGTGTTGCTAAACGCTTTTCAATGCTTGACTGTGAACTTGCAGCTTCTGAAACAGGAGCGGGAGCAGCCATTAACTGGGTGCTCCCGCTCAATATCATGGCTGCCAAAATAATTTTCGGCTTCATAATATCTCTTATCTTAGTAAACTAGTACCGCACGGCGGTTTTTAGCGAAAGCTGCTTCTGTGCGAGTCTTAACCATTGGCTTTTCTTCGCCGTAGCTAACTACTGACATTTGGCTTGCAGAAACACCTAAGCTTTGTAGGTATTTTTCAACTGCTTGTCCACGGTGCTCACCAAGTGCAATGTTGTACTCTGGCGTACCGCGCTCATCTGCGTGGCCTTCAATTAATACTTTAACAGAAGGATTTTTAACTAAAAACTCAGCGTGTGCACGAAGTAAGTCTGCATATTTGCTTTCAACCGTCGCTTTATCAAAGTCAAAGTAGATAATTTGCTCTTGACGAAGCGCTTCGTACTTTTGACGAAGTTGCTCTTCTGCTTGTTGCTCTGGCGTCATTGTGGCTACTTCAACTGTATCCGTTGTTGTTTGCTCAACAGTTGCTTGGTTTGACTGGTTAGCTGCATTTTCGTCGATATCTGAAGATGAGCTACAAGCTGCTAGTGTCATTACTGGCACAGCAATTAGCAGGCCTTTAAGTATTTTGTTAAGTTGCATTGAGTAGATTCCTATTTTGAGTAAACCAGCAATTATTACTGTAAATATGGCGACCAAGCCGGTGCCTTTACTTGTCCATCAAGCACAGGTAAACGTGCTTTAAAACGGCCGTCCATCGATACTAGCGCAAGTACCTGTTTATTATTGTGGAGCGTGCTGTATATAATCATCGAGCCATTCGGCGCTATGCTCGGTGATTCGTCAAGGCGAGTTCGTGTTAAAACTTGAAACGCACCTGTAGCCAACTCTTTCTTAGCAAGATGATACTGTCCGTTAGTACGGTTTACCATCACTAATTCTTTTCCGTCTGGCGAAATAGAACCCGCTAGGTTCATGTCACCGTCAAAGGTTAATCTTTGCGTTCTGCCAGTTTTTAAATTTAACTTATAAATCTGAGCATTACCACCCCTTTCCGACGTAAATACTATATCTTCACCATTTGGGTACCACGAAGGTTCGGTATCTATACTACGATGGCGTGTTAATCGCGTCTCTTTACGTGTTAGTAAGTCTAATAAGTAAACCTCAGTTGCACCAGTTTTATCTTTTGACAGCACTAGCAGTAACTTTTTACCATCTGGCGAGAATTGCGGCGCGCCGTTAATTCCCTTGTAGCTGGTGATCAATTCGCGTTTACCCGTATAAATGTCTTGAATATAAATTTGGCTCTGGCGATTTTCAAAGGTTACATACGCTAACTTAGTACCGTCAGGTGACCAAACCGGCGACATTAATGGCTCTTTTGAACGCAATAATACTTGTTCATTAAAACCATCGTAATCAGCAACCACTAACTGATAAGGCTTTTCTTCGGTATCACGTACAATAACATAGGCTATTTTTGTTAAAAACGCGCCTTTTTCGCCAGTTAGCTTTTCATAAATAACATCACTAATGCGGTGCGAGTATCGACGAAATCCAGTTTCACCAATTACGCTTTGACGTGCTTCTAAAATATGGTCTTGGCTTTGAACAAGCTTACCGTTGCTCATCATTTGTGTTTCACCGCCAGTAATTTGGCCGCGAATAACATCAACAAGCTCATAACGTACTAAGTAACGTCCGTTGGTTTGCTGTTCTACTTCACCCACTAAAACCGCTTCAACGCCTTTATTAACCCAAGCGCCGTAATCAATATCGCCGTCTTTATGTGGTTGTTGAGGCATTTGTGAAACGCTAACTGGCTTAAATTTGCCACTGCGCATTAAATCAGCAGCAATAACATCGCTAAGCTGCTCTGGAATAGGGCCAATACCTTGGTATTTAAAAGGCACAATCGCAATCGGTCTTGCACCGTCTATACCTTCAGTAATAACAATTTCAAGTGCCGCGTGTGCAACACCCTGAAACCCTAATATTAAAACTAAACAGGCTATTTTAATTTTGTTAAACATGTCATCCCTTAAAACTCTGGCGCGATGGTTATATTAATATTCTTTAATTGTTCGAATACGTCTTTATCTTTCGATACCGGTAATGTGTCGGCCATGCGAACCGCTCTTAAAGCAGCTTCACATACTAACTTATCACCACCTAACGACTTAACCTGCGTAACCAAGCCATTAAACCCAAGACGGAGATTAATGCGGCATTGCTGGTTTTTCATTTTTTCATCAATTAATAAGTTTTGCTGAATACGCGCCATAATTAATGCACGGTATTTATCAACTTCACTCACTACTTGCTGTTGACGTATTTTATTGCGTGCAGCCTGCTCTTTGGCAAGTTGCTCTTGCAGTATTTGTTCTTGCAATGCTTGCTGACGTTTACGCTCAGCTTCTTCAGCACGTTTTTTACGCTCTTCTTCCGCTTTTTTAAGCGCGGCTTCTTCGGCTTTGCGTTTGTCGGCAGCCGCTTTAGCAGCATCTTCAGCTTCTTGCTTTTGCTTTTGCGCTTGTTTGGCTTTTGCTCGCTCACGTTGTTCTATTTCGCGGGCTTTTTTAGCTTGAGCTTCGGCTTCGGCTCTTTCTTTCTCTTTAGCTTTGCGCTGCTGCTCTAGCTTTTTAATGCGTCTTGCTTCAGATTCACTTTGCTTACGTGCATCGGCTGCACGGCGCTCTAAATCACGAATGCGTTTATCTTCAGCGCGCTTTTTATCTTCTTCTTTTTTGCGTAACTCAGCAATTTTTTGCTCAACCTGCTGTTGATCCACGGTTACAGCAGACACCGCATTTTCTGGCTCAGGAATGGCGGCATTAAGCGTCACTTCCATTACTTTAGGTTTAGGTGGATGAATGTTTGCTGATGCATACAAAAATCCCCCTAATGCTAAATGCAGTATTACTGATTTGATTAACGACGTATTCATATGACTACTTGGTCCCCTCAAAGGATTCGGTCATTAAGCCTACCGATGGTACACCTGCATTTTTCAAAAAATCCATGAGCAGTAACACTTCTTGATACGACACTTTACCTGAGCCTTTAATCATTACTGGGGTATCAGGGTTTTTCATTAGTTGTAGTTTAATTACAGCGGCTACATCTAATGCTTCCATTGGCTCTTCCGGATCAGTACCTATGCTTACATAATACTTACCTTGCGAATCAATAGAGGCAATAATGGGCGGCGTATCTTTGGTATCAACCAAGTCTGACTCTTCCATTTTTGGTAGGTCTACTTTTACGCCATGGGTTATTAATGGCGCAGTGGCCATAAATATAATAAGCAACACCAACATTACATCAATGTATGGTACTACATTAATTTCTGCGACTGGGCGACGCTTTTTACGCTGGTACATTCGCTTGAGCCTCTATTTGGGTAGCTGCTTGACGGTGTAAAATATTGGCAAATTCTTCCATAAAGTTAATGTAATGAGATTCTAACTTTTCAACTTTATTAGCAAATCGGTTATAGGCAATAACGGCAGGAATAGCCGCAAATAAACCCATTGCTGTTGCAATCAAAGCTTCTGCTATACCTGGTGCAACCATTTGTAAGGTTGCTTGTTTTACTTCACCTAAGGCAATAAAGGCATTCATAATACCCCATACTGTACCAAACAAACCTATGTAGGGGCTAATTGACCCAACGGTTGCTAAAAACGATAAGCTTGATTCTAGTTTTTCTATTTCACGAGAAAGCGCAACCCGCATTGAACGGTGCGTGCCTTCCATAACAATGCCTGCACTTTGAAAGGTATTTTTTTTGTGGCGTGCAAACTCTTTAAAACCTGAGGTGAATAACGCTTCAATACCCGTTGATTGACCACCGCGTGATGAAATTTCGTTATATAGCTTACTTAAGTCAACACCAGACCAAAAACGTTGCTCAAATTTTTTGGCATTTGCTAAGGCGTCAGAGATGGCTTTTTTACGTTGAAAAATAATAGCCCACGACATAACCGACATAGCAACCAACGCTAGCATTACTAATTGCACAAGCAAACTGGCTTCTAGAATTAGATCTAAAAAATTAAGCCCTGATCCCACGTTAAACTCCTAAATAATTAAAAACATCAAATTGATTTATTTGAGTAAGGTAACTTTGTAACACATTAGCCACCATTAAAGTTCAGCTAGTGTATCTAGTGTATTTCCTGCTGACAACGATATTGCTGTGAATAGCCAACAAAAAACGTTAAAAAAAATAGTTTTACTACTTAACTCTTGTTTTACTGTATAAATAAATAACAATAAAGCTATCTGTAAGCCCGCTTAACTTCACTAAAGAGTCACAAAAATACGCTGTTTATTCAAAATTAATGCATAAGCACTCATAAACACTACACGCTTACCTTAACGTAATAGTAAAACTAATACCGAACGTTTATATGTTAATATACATAAACAAAGCATTTCATTAACTTATAGAATTAATGGTTAATTAACAGGCAACATTAAGTAAAAACAGAAAACCCCTGCTATTAGTTTTTTTAATCTGAAAATATAAATTTTCTAGTTTGAACAAATTCTGCCGCTTCGGTATTATTCTTCCATACCGAGCTAGCGCATTAAATGAAAGCTATTTCATTGAATCCAGTTCTTCGTAATATGATTTATTTCGTATTACTTTTTTACTTCTTGGGGTATGACCTCAATAAGTAAAACGTAGTTCCCTAGATTACTTCCTTAAACTTGTTGTTTGCCCGCATTATTTGCGGGCTTTTTTTTGCCCGCAATTTGTCAAATCAGCTACACTCAGCCTCAGTAACGTTACAGCAGGCGCACAATAGCCTGATATGTCTTAACGCTCAGTGAATTATTGGCAAAGTAAAATACGTCTAAATTTAGCCTTTGCTCATACTAAAAAGCCACTGTCGTTAAAATGACAGTGGCTTTAGAAAGAGTCTAGTTATTCTGGTTATTTAATCTTTTTTAGGTAACAAGCCAAAATGGTGGTACGCATTATCAGAGACAATTCGCCCTCGCGGCGTACGCTGAATAAATCCTTGTTGAATTAAAAAGGGTTCAATCACATCTTCTATGGTTTCTTTCTCTTCGCCTATTGCCGCGGCTAAGTTGTCAAGGCCAACAGGGCCACCCATAAACTTTTCGATGATGGCGAGTAAATATTTACGATCCATGTAATCAAAACCGCTTTTATCAACGTCAATCATGTCGAGGGCTTGTTGAGCTACCTCAGCATTAACCGTACCGTCTGACTTTACTTGGGTGTAATCGCGCACTCGGCGCAATAAACGATTTGCAATACGTGGCGTACCGCGCGAACGTTTGGCTATTTCGGCCGCGCCATCGTCACACATTTCTAAACTAAGATAATGCGCTGAGCGCCCCACAATATGCGATAAGTCTTCCACAGAGTAAAACTCTAAGCGCTGAACAATACCAAAACGGTCACGCAGTGGAGAAGTTAATGATCCCGCACGGGTAGTTGCACCAATGAGTGTAAATGCGGGTAAATCAAGCTTAATAGAACGCGCTGCAGGGCCTTCACCTATCATAATATCGAGCTGGTAATCTTCCATTGCGGGGTAGAGTATTTCTTCAACTTGCGGGCTCAAACGGTGAATTTCATCAATAAACAGTACATCACCTTCTTCAAGGTTAGTGAGCAATGCGGCTAAATCGCCCGCTTTTTCAAGCACAGGCCCAGACGTGGTTTTAATATTTACGTTTAATTCGTTCGCCACAATATTAGCAAGCGTGGTTTTACCTAAGCCTGGTGGGCCAAATATCAATAAGTGATCCAACGCTTCGCTGCGGCTACGCGCAGCTTCAATAAATATTTCCATTTGTTGCTTAACATGCGGCTGACCACGATAGTCGGCCAGTAACTTAGGCCTAATAGCACGGTCTATGGTGTCTTCGTTGGTTTTTTCAGCAGCATCTATTAAGCGATCAGCTTCGATCATAATTTACTCACAGCATTGATTTCAAAGATTCTTTAATTAGAACCTCAGTCGACATATCGGGTTTGCTTACTGATTTTACTGCTTTTTGCGCTTGTGGCAATTTATAACCGAGCGCCACTAACGCCGAAACCGCATCATCGGCCGCATTATTGGCTATAGTTGCATCGCTCGCAGGCTCTATTACGGCGCTATCGCTAAATGGGGTAAATAAGTCATTACCCCAATTTTTTAATCTGTCTTTCATTTCGAGCACTAAGCGCTCTGCGGTCTTTTTGCCCACCCCTGGCAGTTTAACCAAGGCAGTGGCATCTTCATTATTTACACAACTTACAAACTGCTGCGCCGACATGCCCGACAAAATGGCTAAGCCTAATTTAGGCCCTACTCCATTGGCTTTTAACAGCTCTCTAAATAACGCACGTTCGGTTTTATTATTAAAGCCAAACAATAACTGTGCGTCTTCGCGTACTACAAAATGAGTGTACACAATGGCGTTGTCGCCTACTTTAGGCAAATCGTAAAAACAGGTCATTGGCATTTGTACTTCGTAGCCAACGCCGCTCACTTCTAATAGTATTTCTGGGGGCTGTTTTTCAACTAACACGCCGTTTAAGCGACCTATCATTGTTATTTCCTTAGACGTCCTCTAACGGTTTTGCTTGCGCTACCCGCTAGTTTTATTAAATTTTGTTCAGAGTGGGCATGGCAAATTGCAATTGCAAGCGCATCCGCCGCATCGGCTTGCGGCGTACCTGGCAGTTTAAGTATGTTTTTAACCATATGTTGAACTTGCGATTTATCTGCCCCACCGTTACCCACAACGGCTTGCTTTATTTGCCGTGCTGAGTATTCAAAAACCGGTAAGTCGGCCATAGAGGCACCGACAATCGCAGCACCACGGGCTTGACCTAGCTTTAAAGCAGAATCAGGGTTATGCGCCATAAATACTTTTTCTATAGCAAATGTTTCAGGCGAAAATTGCTCTATAAGTTGCGTAATGCCCTGGTAAATCATTTTAAGTCGGGTGGGAAAGTCATGATCGGCTAATTTAATACAGCCACTGCCTAAGTATGTAAACTTGGCACCTTGATGCGCAACCACACCGTAACCCGTTAAACGCGAGCCCGGATCGATCCCTAAAATTATGGCCAAACAGCACTCTCATTATTGTTATTTATTAATAGTGCTAATAATGCCAGAGCACTGTATAAATTACCAGTACAAAGCAAAAACAAAAATGCCTACTTAAAAAGTAGGCATTTAAACGCTATTTGGCTGGAAAGTTTACGCTAAAGCGCGCACTAAGCCTTGAGTATTTTGTTTAAGCGTACGGGCAATCATAAAATAGCCTAACCCTGCTACAAACACGCCACCAGCAACGGGGCCAATAACCCAAATATTAGGATGCAGCTTACCTGCCAAATCAAACATTTGCTGCTGTACTATTAACAGTGCTATATCACTGAAAAATGCAGCAACTAGTCCGGCTAAACCGCCCAGTAATAAAAACTCATACAAGGTGGCATTTTTTATTAATCGGCTTTTAGCACCTAACGTACGCAATATTACAATTTCTTGCATGCGCTCACCTAAGCTTGCTTGCACCTGCGATATAAGTACCAACGCGCCACACAACACCACAATAGCCAGTACAAAGCCAATAGCTAACGACACTTGCTCAATAGTCGATTGAATTTGTTTAACAAAGTTGTCTACATCAATCGCTGTAATAGTAGGGTATGCTCGCAATAGCTGGCTAAAGTCGCGCTTTTGCTCAGGCTCAATACGTACTGATGAAATATACGTGGCCGGAAAGCTGCTCAACACATCAGGGCTTAAAATAATGAAAAAGTTAGGTTTAAGCGTGGCCCAATTAACTTTACGTACACTGGTAATTTTAGCGTCGAACGACTGCGCACCAATTAAAAACGTGAGGGTATCGCCCATTTTCACATCAAGGCGCTTCATCATCGACTCTTCAAGTGAGGCCTCAGCTACTGCGTCATCGCCAAACCACTGGCCATCTATAATGTCATTTTGTGAGGGGACTTCGTTAAGCCAAGTTAAGTTAAGCTCGCGGCCAATGCCTGAGCGGGCTTCTTCGTCTTTTTTCTCGTTGTCTTGCAATGACACTTCACGTGCTACTGCTTCGCCATTTACTGCATTCACGCGGCCACGAATCGTTGGGTAAAACTCCGACACTTGAATGCCTTTTTGCGCTAAGTATTCATTTACCGGATCCAGCTCATTTTGCGTAATATTAACCAAAAAGGCATTAGGTGCATCGCTTGGTAACTGAGACTGCCAATCCGAAATAATGTCGTTTTTTAGCACAATTAAAAACAACAGTAATTTAATCGCTAGCGAAAAACTAATTAGCTGCACCGCATTAACATTGGCGCGCTTTTGAATAGACGCAATAGCCAACGACCAGCTGTTACCTGGCTTTAAGCCAAGCTTGCGGCCCCCGCCAAATATTAATTTAGAAATTAAAAACAACACTAAAATAAGCGCAAGCGTTGAGGCAAATAAAATAAGGGTAATTTTAATATTGTTACTAAATAACCACATTAATAAAAATACCGTTAAGGCGCTAAGTCCTAAATGGATTTTACTTACCGCAAGGCGATCGCCTAAATTACGGCGAAGCACTCTAAGTGGTGGAATATCAAATAAATCTAACAATGGCTTAATAGAAAACATAACCGCACAAATAACTCCGGTGCTAATGGCCACTAACCACGGTTTAAACCCTGCCATAGGCAGTTCGGTTCCCATGCTTTTTGCAAGGTAACCAGTTGCAACTTCTTGTAAGCCGTAACCAATAGCAAGGCCAACAACTACCGCCATCGTACACACCATTAATAAGTGCATAAGGTAAATTTTGCGGATCATATCGCGGCTGCCGCCTAAAGTTTTCATCATTGCGACAGGGTCGTATTGGCGCTCACAATAACGTTTAGCTGACACCGCAATGGCTACTGCAGCTAAAATAATGCCCAGTAAACCTGCTAACAATAAAAAGCTTTCGGCTCTGTTTAAGCTATTTGAAATAGGAGACTGGCGGTCTTTTACACCATACCAGTTTTGGTTTTCTTTGAGTTGCGGCTTTAACCAATCGTAAAAACTATTGATGTCGTTTTCATCACCTGCATATAACTGGCGGTAAAATACACGACTGCCTGGCTGTATTACTTCGGTTTTTGCCACATCATCTATGTTTATAAGCACCCTGCGGCTACTTGAAAACACATTAAATGGCGCATCGGGTTCTTCTACAATCACCTTTTCAACATTAAATAACGCGGCACCTAATTCAACTTGGTCGCCTACGTTTATGTTTAAGCTATAAAAAACTGACTCACTTAACCATACGTTACCAGGGCTTGGCGCACCGGGTGCAACCTCAGTTTGAGCATTCAAACCCGACTTAACTTTCAATTGGCCTTTAAGCGGGTAACTGTTTGATGCAGCCTTTACCGAGCTAAACTGCATTTGATCGTTTGCAAACAGCATAGTGTCAAAGTACACCATTTGTGCAGTTTGTAAGTTTTGTTGTTCTGCTTTGGTTATAAAGGCGGTATCTATGGCGTGATTGCTGGCAAGAACACGATCTGCTGCTATAAATGCACTGCTTTTTTGCGCAATACTTTGTGCAATTCGCTCAGTTACCATAGATAAAGTAAGCACGGTTAATACTGCCAGTGCAATGGCTGCGCTTATTACGGTTAGTTCACCACGGCGAAACTCACGAGAAAATAGTTTAAGCGCTAATTTAGCCCACATTTGCCATTTCCTCTGTTGAATTTTGTACCAGCTCCCCCGCCTCTATTTGAATAATGCGTTCACATTTTTGCGCTAAGGCTTCATCGTGAGTGACTAAAATGAGGGTTGTTCCGTTTTGCTTATTTAAATCAAATAATAACGACTCAATCATATGGCCATTTTTGCTATCTAAGTTAGCTGATGGCTCATCGGCAAACAATATTTTTGGCGAACCCACAAACGCACGGGCAATCGCAACACGCTGCTGCTCACCACCAGATAACTGCGACGGGTAATGATCAACCCGATGGCTTAAGCCTACTTTTTCAAGCAAAGCGAGCGCTTGTTCTTTGGCGTCTTCTTTACCTGCAAGCTCTGCCGGTAGCATCACGTTTTCAAGTGCAGTTAAACTTTGTACCAACATAAAAGACTGAAACACAAAGCCAACTTTTGCAGCTCTGAGTGCGGCCCGCGCTTCTTCGTCTAATTCGTGCAGCGGCTCCCCATCTAACATTACTTCGCCGCTGCTTGCCGTATCAAGCCCTGCTAATAAACTTAATAAAGTGGATTTACCTGAGCCCGACGTGCCAACAACAGCAACAGACTCACCGTGCTTGACATTAAAGCTGATGTCGCTGAGGATGGACAACTCACCTTCAAGGGTAGATACAACTTTAGACAAACCATTTACTTGAATTATATTTAATTGAGAAAGCGCTGACATATGACTCATTCAATCCTACGTTTTGTATTTATTTTATTTTTAATTATTAACCCGCTTACTGCGGCAGCTAACAACACGATTTTAATACTTGGTGACAGTTTAAGCGCAGCCTATGGCTTAAAACAAGAACAAGGCTGGGTGCAATTGTTACAAGATAAATACGATGCCGAGCAACGCAATATCAACTTAGTTAATGCCAGTATTAGTGGTGAAACCACTGGTGGCGCCCTGCGCAGACTTGATGCATTGCTTGAGCAATATCAACCAACTCATGTGCTCATAGAGCTTGGCGCTAATGACGGTCTACGCGGTTTTCCAGTTACTAAAATGCAAGACAACTTGACCGCTCTAATTGAAAAAAGCCAAGCAATAGATGCACAAACCGCGCTAATGGAAATTTATATTCCACCTAACTATGGCCCACGTTACAGTAAAATGTTCACCGATAGCTTTGCCAGTGTTAGTAAAGCCACAGGCTCGTATTTAATGCCGTTTTTTGTACTTAAAGTAGCAGGCAAAAGCGAGCTAATGCAAAACGATAACTTACACCCTAACAAAACTGCGCAACCAATACTACGAGATGAAATGTATAACACGATCAACCAGTGGTTAAATAAAGAGTAAAGCCGTGTAAAACTTCTGGCGCAAGCGCTTAATATTAAACGCTTGCGCAATAAACATCCAAACAAACAAAAGCTTATTGATTTTTTTAAAAATACACGTACTATTGCAGTCGAAGTCGGTATGTGGCGCAGCTTGGTAGCGCACTGTCATGGGGTGGCAGGGGTCGAGAGTTCGAATCTCTCCATACCGACCATTTAAATCCCTTCAAAACTTAGTTTTATTCAATAAAAACCATTTTCCTTTCGTACTAGCTAATTTAATAATAAAAAATATCGCACATTTATCGCACCAACCAATTTATTGACTGTTTTCCTGCTTTTTATGATTTCAAAGATATTGAGATTATGCGACCCCACAGTTAAATACTTTTCAAATAATAAAGAAGCACGTAACTGCTTTAATTATTGATGTATTGGTTTGAGGTCATTGATATGCAGCTATGAGTAGATGCTAAATAGCCGTAATGTCTGAAGTCAAGATTTACCCCTATGGTTTTCTTCAACTCAAGCTCAACGGTGTAACAAAATAACGTATGTTATACATACAGCTCACCGAATGTTCCATAGATACCGGCGGGAGTTAGAAAGCGTTTGAGAAGAAGTTTCATTTTGGAGCTTTCTTACACGCATAGCCCCCCCGCAGGGTGCGGGTTACAAACTATTCAAATAAACTACTCTTTCAATATTTTGTCAATATTTCTTAAGCTTTGTATTGCTAGTATCAATTCATTCTTTGTTGGTGTAGTTATATTGCTTAGTGTATTAAGCTTAAATACGTTATTAAGCTTACATGTTTCAGATTTAATTAAATCCATCTTTCCATTAAGTGATTCATTATCGAATACAAGCTTTCGGTATGCATTTCTATTTTTCTCAAGCTCTTTTGTTAATTCTATAGTTTTATTATGAGCATTGAGATAAAGTTTATCAGCTTCAAGCAGTATTAGCTTATTGCACCAATAAGTATCGCAATTAAAAATCGCGACAAAGCTGCTGCCGTTTGTGTTAAGACTTCAGGCAAAGTTTACTTTGGTAGCGAGTGCCACACATAAATAGGCGTTTGGTAGAAATATTTAAGTTTGATCACTTTAGTTGGTTTATGTAATGGCAAAGCGAAGGTATTACTCACCATGGTCATTTTGTTAGCTACATCATATTTGAGTCTATCTTCAAACGCTAGCATACCAACAGGAAACAAGTAACACACCTGAGTAGACGCAGTACTGTGATAAGCATTTTTGAAGTCTTTGCGATAAAGAGTAAGGTTATTTAAACCCAAACTATATTTAATACGCACTAAAACCAACATACCCCAACCCGATCCTAAATCAATGTGCCTTTTTTAACCATAATGACTCGCTAAAATATAAGAAGAAACTATTAAAATGGGCATTTATATAACATGATCTTTCGCTAGATTTGCTGTTCATTACTTGTTCGACTATTACTATATTATGGGAACTAAATTTACTTGCGGGATGCTTGATGGACCTTAAAAAAGTAAATAAAAAATCTAACTCACCAAGTTTAACTGTAAATATGGATGAAGCATTTTTAACTCAACTAGTTAATTGTTTACCCATGGGGGCAATGGTAGTTAATACTGATGCTCAGATCCTTTTTGCCAATAATCAACTGTCTGAAATACTGGGCTATGAGGATTCAGAACTCATAGGGATGAACATAGATAATTTACTTCCAGCTCAATTTAAAGCCAATCATACCCACTTGATGAGTCAGTTTTTTGCTAACCCTCGAAAACGCTTAATGGGTGAAGGCCGTGAGTTATTTGCGAGTCAAAAAAGTGGTAAGCAAATCCCAATTGAAATAGGTTTAAACCCAATACAAGGACAACAAGAATTAGTTTTAGCCACACTGGTTGATATATCGCAAAGGCTGCGCGCTAATAATATGTTTCAACGCTCTATTCAAGCTGCACCACATGGTGTGTTAATAGTTGACCAAGCGGGCATTATTCAAGCGGTTAATCAATCGTTATGTAAATCTTTTGGTTACAGTGAAATAGAGCTACTCGATAAAAAAATGGAAATGTTATTACCGCAGCGCTACCAAGGGCATCACTCAGCACTTCGTCATTCATTTCACCGTGAACCCAGTGTAAGAAGTATGGGAGTAGGTAGAGATTTAACCGCGTTACACAAAGACGGTAAAGAATTCCCGGTTGAAGTAGGCTTGAGTCCTTTTATAAACACCAATGATGAAGACATGGTGTTTGTCTCGTTGTTAGATATAACAGAACGAAAACAAATGGAAACTGAGCTAAGAGAAAATAACACTAGCCTGAAAGAGTTTACCTATGTGGCCTCTCATGATTTACGCTCTCCATTGCGTGGCATTTCAAACTTAATTGAATGGATAAAAGAAGATTTAGGCACTACCACGCCTGAAGTAGAGTACAACTTAACGCGTATTGATGATCGTATTCATAAAATGGAGACGTTAATTGATAATTTATTGGCCTATGCAAGAGCTGGCAAAGCTACCCTAGATACTCAAGTAATCGATATGCATAAATTAATCTCTAACGTTACCGAACTATTAGATTTACCTGCTGGAATGAAGCTTCATAAAGACGTTCAATTAGATACTATCGTCACTGCATGGACGCCACTTGAAACCGTTGTCCGCAATTTATTAAGTAACGCCATTAAACATCACGACAGTAAAGAGGGAACTATAGAGATTCGTTGTGTAGCAGAAAATACGCTTTGCCATATCACTGTGACTGATGATGGCCCCGGTATACCACCAGAAGCTTACGAACGTATTTTTAGTTTATTTCAAACAACCTCTGACGATAAGTCAGGCTCAGGTATTGGGCTGTCTATTAGTCGGCGTCTGGCACAAGCTCATGGTGGGCGCATTTCCGTTAGCTCAAATGAACCGCAAAAAGGGTCTACATTTCATGTTTGGTGGCCGCGCTTTGCAAGGAAAGAGAATTTATGATCAAAAATCTATCTATACTGCTTGTTGAAGACGATGATGTTGCCGCGGAAGCCGTAACAAGAAGCCTAAAAAAAGTGGATCCTAAAATTAAAATAATTTGGAAACAAAATGGAAAACTTGCGTTAGATGCGTTACGAGAAAAAGCACAACAAAAAGTAATATCAGAGCCCTACTTAGTATTGTTAGACCTGAATATGCCAGTGATGAATGGGTTTGAATTTTTAGAGCATATTCGTAAAGATAAAAAATTAAACGATACCGTTGTATTTATACTCACGACCTCCAATGAGGATAACGATCGTACTCGCGCGTACCATAACAACGTAGCAGGTTACATGGTTAAACATGCAATTGGCCCGCAGTTTGCCAAATTAGCGACACTTATGGATGCTTATATACATGCCGTTGAGCTTGAATAAGCCATTTTGCAAGAGATATGGATATGATAACTTCAATAGATAATTTTGAAACCTGCGACAGTATTAACCTACTCATTGTTGATGACGATGCGGTTGATAGAGAACAAATACGTCGTATGATATCTCGCTCAAATATACAGGCGAAAATTTCAGAGGCATCCTCTATTGAAAGTTCGATGTCTTACCTTGAACATGGTGAGTTTGATTGTGTCATAGTTGATTACCGATTAGGTATCGGATCGGGGCTTACCCTGCTAAATAATATTAGAAAGACTGAAAATAACCACTGTGCTGTGATTATGATCACGGGCTTAGGAGATGAAAAAATAGCAGCAGAAGCTATGCGGCTAGGAGCAAGCGATTATTTACTTAAAAATCAATTAAAAAGCGATCAGTTGATACACTCTATATCTAGCTCAATTCAACGCGCAAACTTAGAAAAAAAACTTCATGACATGGCACACTACGATAGCCTAACAGGCTTAGCAAGCCGCCCTATTTTAATTGATCAACTCCAACAGGCCATTACATCTGAGCAAAAGCTCGCCGTTGCCTATTTAGATTTAGATAATTTTAAACCCATTAATGACAAATACGGTCACGAAACCGGTGACTTCGTTTTGAAAACTATTGCCCAAAGACTAAAAAGCACATTACGCAAAGAAGATACACTCGCGCGTATTGGCGGAGATGAGTTTATCTTTTTATTAAGAGGGGCTGCGCACACGATACAAGAATATGAGACTCTGTTACAAGAGGTGCTGATTGAGGTAAACGACCCAATAAAATTAGCAGAGTTTTCGTGCTCCGTTCAAATTTCAGTCAGCATCGGCGTTGCACTTCCCAGTGATGATGGCTTAACTTGTGATGACATTTTACGCAGAGCCGATCAAACAATGTACCAAGCAAAAAGATCAGGAACAAACCGAATTCTGTTTTTTGATCCAGAAGAAGAAAGCCTAAGGCATGCAAAACATGATTTATTATTGGCTGCTGAAAAAGGCATTGCTCGCAAAGAGTTTATTTTACATTATCAACCAAAGGTAAATTTGATGGATCACCAGTTGATTGGCGTTGAAGCCTTAATACGCTGGAATCACCCTACTTTGGGTTTACTTTATCCTGGTCACTTTTCAGAGGCATTAGAGCATCCACACATTGGTATTTTAATTGGTGAATGGGTACTTGCTGAGGCCTTAAAACAGCATAAAATTTGGACAAGAAATCATCTTTCTATGAGTGTAAACATCTCTCCAGCTCATTTACTTAGTGAGGGCTTTGTTGAAAACCTCAGAGAGTTACTCATCAGCACTAATAATATAAAACCAAAAACCCTCGAATTGGAAATTTTAGAGAGCACTACAATTGGAAACGTTGACCAAGCAGTCGACGTTCTCAATGGCTGCCGCGATTTAGGGGTAAGTATTGCGCTAGACGACTTTGGTACAGGTTATGCTTCGTTGAGTTACTTAAAAAAATTACCTTTAGATACATTAAAAATAGATCAAAGCTTTGTTAAAAAGCTCCTATCAGACCATGAAGACAAGTCCATCGTTACGTGTATCGTGGCGCTAAGTAAAGCATTTGGGTATAACCTAGTTGCAGAGGGGATAGAGTCACAAGAGCTCGAAAAAGTACTTATAGGCATGGGTTGCTATCATGGGCAAGGTTATTATATTGCCAAACCAATGTCTGCAGAGAAGATGAACTTATGGATAAAAAATATGACATCCACTAAGCACTGACCCTAAATAATACTCATCTATTTGGGTTGCCAGTGATACACATAAATCGGTGTTTGGTAAAAATCTTTAAGCTTGATAACGTTAGTTGGTTTGTATGATGGCAAAGCGAAGGTGTTACTCACAATAGTGATTTTATTATTAACTACGTCATGTTTTAACTTTTCTTCAAGCGCTACCATACCACCTGGAAACAAGTAACACACCAGAGTAGACACTGTACTAAAATCGGCATTTTTAAAGTCTTTACGATAGAGGGTAAGGTTATCTAAACCTAAACTATATTTAAAAAGCATTGAAATTAACCAGGGAAACCACGATAACTCATAGCCAATAACCTGTTTATTAGGATACTTTTTGGCAACCGCTATAACGAGCGTTCCCCAACCTGAACCTAAATCAATTAATGCGCCTTTTTCATCCATGCTTATTGCATTAAGCATAGCTTGTCGCGCTTTGCTTGAGCTCATCATCGGTGAAATTCCCGTTTTTAGCGTGCTCCAAACAATAGATAAAGCGATTAGAAGAACTAAAAAGAAAAATGCGGTAGCAATAAAGTCCATACTAACTAACACCTAATAACGGTTGAATCATCATAATCTCACCTTATCGATTATTTGTTTCTATATAGTAAAACCATTACAAAGAGCACCGTTAGTATAAATTTATTTTATATTTAACAACTGTTTAAAATAAACCACAAAAAAAGCGCCATTTGGCGCTTTTTAGATTAGTAGCAAGGAATTAATGCTTACGCCCTACGCCGTTGCGCACCATGTCTTGGCCGCTTTGAAAAATCTCTTCGGTAATTTCGCGTGCTAATAAAAGTTGTTGCTTGTCATCAAACACCGCAACAAAACGGCTGCCGTCAGCATTGTTAGTTGCCATGCCCACGCCTGCTACGCCGGTTAAACCTAAGCCGCCGTTTTCAACTTGCAGTAAAAAGCTTTCAAGTTCAGCGAGGGTGTCGATTGCAGTTAGTTTGTTTTCCATTGTGGTTGCTCTATGTGTTGCTCGCCATAGCGAGTCTGTCAATAATATGCGGTTATTTTACAGCACACAGTAAAAACTTAAACCACCTTATAGGCAAAGTCATAACAACATTCTGTAAAGCAAAATTAAAAGTATTTGTAAAAACCCCGCAAATGCGGGGTTTTAAGTATTAGCTTTGCTTCATTGTGCCTTGTTGTTCAAGGCGGGTATGCCAGCTGAATGCTTCTTCTAAAATATGAGGCGTATGGCCGCCACGTACACAAGCACGCTCGTAGTAATCAAGCATAGCGTTGCGATAATCTGGGTGTACACAGTGTTTAATTACTTCAACAGCCCGTTCGCGTGGCGCTAATCCACGTAAATCAGCAAGGCCTTGCTCGGTCACTAAAATATCAACATCGTGCTCGGTATGATCGACGTGGCTTACCATAGGTACCACGCTTGAAATAGCGCCGCCTTTAGCAATTGATTTAGTTACAAACACCGATACATGGGCATTACGTGCAAAGTCGCCTGAACCACCAATACCGTTCATCATTTTAGTACCGCATACATGGGTTGAGTTAACGTTGCCATATATATCAAACTCAAGTGCCGTGTTAATTGCAATAATACCTAAACGACGCACAATTTCAGGGTGATTCGACATTTCTTGTGGGCGAAGTACTAGCTTATCGCGGTACTTTTCAAGGTTATTAAATACTTGTGCGTTACAACGCTCTGATAAAATAATTGAACAGCCAGAGGCAAAATTAAGTTTACCCGCATCAATTAAATCAAAGGTAGAATCTTGTAGTACCTCTGAGTACATAGTGAGGTCTTTAAAATCTGAGTCTAATAAACCCATCATGACTGCATTGGCTATGTTACCAATACCCGCTTGTAATGGGCCTAAGTTTGCAGGCATGCGCTGTTGCGCTACTTCTTCTTTAAAAAAGTTAACTAAATGGCGGGCAATAGAGGCGGTATCGGCATCTGGGTCGGTTACTGTTGAAAATGAGTCACTTTGATTGGTAAATACAATACCCACAATTTTAGCCGGATCGATTGGAATAGCAGTACTACCGATACGGTCATCTACTTTCACTAGCGGCACTGGAGTACGCGTAGGACGATACGATGGAATGTATATGTCGTGCAGCCCTTCAAGCTCTGGCTGATGTAACATGTTAATTTCTACAATTACTTCTTTAGCAAAAATAGCAAAGCTTGCTGAGTTCCCCACTGACGTTGTAGGTACTATGTGGCCTTCTTCTGTAATAGCTACGGCTTCAATGACCGCTACATCTGGCATAGTTAACTGATGATTACGTAACTGTTCAACAGTTTCTGATAAATGCTGGTCAATAAACATGACCTCACCGTTGTTAATTGCTTTACGTAATGTGCTGTCTACCTGAAATGGCATACGACGCGCTAACGCACCTGATTCAGTAAGTAGCTTATCTAAATCGTTACCTAATGACGCGCCCGTCATTAGGTTAATTTTCATTGGGTTTTCACGTACACGCTCGGCAAGTGCACGTGGTACAGCTTTCGCTTCACCAGCACGAGTAAAGCCACTCATGCCCACGGTCATGCCGTCTTTAATAAATAAACTGGCCTGCTCTGCAGACATCACTTTGTTGTGTAAGTCAATACGACGAATTCGTTCTAATTGCATTTGGAACCCCTTAAACCCCATTATTATTTGGGCGCTATTCTAAGTATTTCCTTATGCTTCGTAAGCTAGACCTAAGTCTCATTTACGCATAGTTGGTATAAAAACGTTGCAGAGCGCTTTAATTTTGTACACTTTATTACTTAACTTATTGCTGTTATTGGGGTTAGAATACCAAAAGATTTATTCAGTGATTTAACTAAACAAGCTTAAAAGAAAATATAATTAATTTAAATCAATTGCTTATAAATCCAGCCAGGAAAGCTGAGATTATAAATTGTATAAAAATAAAGCCGTACAGGCCAAATCTTACGAAATAATAAACTGGTCATTCATTGGGCAGTAACCTTGTAAGGAATAGAATCTAGGATTTACGTATTAAGGAAAATACATGGATTTGTCTGACGAAGAAATTAACTTTTTATCTGGGTTGTTTGAACCTAGTCAAAGTACAGCATTAATTAATGAAACAAAACTAACAGTACAAACATCAATACCAGATGGTATTGCGCATTTACTTGGTCAGGCTAAATTAACCCTATTAGCAGAAGTAGCTCATTACCAACTGTGGTTTCCACTTCAATTTAAAACCGATGAATTAGGCCATTTCAGTACTGTATTAGCAGCCCCAGAAGTGATTGATACTAAAGGCACTCAACGTAGCTGGCGATTAAGTGAATTAAATATTCAAAGCCAAGGTTTTTGCATTGAATCTATCTCAAGCACAGGAATATTTTTAAAACCCACATCAATAAACAGTGAACTTGATGAGTTGCAAAATATGCAATTTATTTTACCCAATGAAGCGGCTATATCATTAGACATAGAACCCGTTAGGCACAGTGAGTGTGGCATAGCAGCTAAAATAAAGCATATTCACCATGGTAAAGAGCAGTTAAGAGCGTATTTATTTGAAGTGCATAAACGTGAATATTCAAGCTTATATCAACTTGAGCATAAGCAAGAACTGGGGCTATCAAACTAAAAAGCCACACTAATTAAGTGTGGCTTTACGGATTAAATAAACTTAATTTAGGTCATTTTTACTTTAATCGTTTTGCTATTTCAGCAACGCGCTCACCGTATAAACGAGCCGTTTCTAAATCGCCTGATGGAATAGCCGTTTCATCTGCATCAGTAGGTGATTGTACTAATACGCCAACCGAACCGCCTAAGTTATTGATGTCTTGACGGGTTGATTCCAATTTATTGGCGGGTGGTAACCCTAGGCTTACCCAAATTCCACCATGCTGTGAAGCTAACGTTTGCATACTAATTAGGGTGACTTGTTTGTCGCCATTTAGGCTGCCGCTATTAGTAAAACCGCCAAACACTTTATCTTTCCAACCCATGGTAAACCACACTTTAGAGGTGGCATCGACAAACTTTTTAAACTGCCAAGGGTATGAGCCCATATAGGTAGGTGCACCAAAAATAATGGCGTCTGCATTGTTTAATGCATCCCAATCGGTGTCTTTAATATCACCATTTTCATCGATTGCAATAAGCTGAGCGTTTGCTCCATCAGCCACAAATTCCGCCACTTTTTTGGTATGGCCATATCCAGAAAAATAAATAACCGCTACTTTACTCATGAACCTTCCTTTTGTTGTGATTTAATAACACGCTTTAAATATAGTATGGCCGCTTAATCTAAAATCAACTAAGCAGCGTGTTTAATTAAATTAAAAGGTACTCACTGAAATTTCTAAATTACTCACCGCACAGCCATACTGCTCAGCACTAATACGGTGATAAGCCGACTCAGGCTTAGTTGATAGACTAATAATAAACGCATCTTGCTGACCAACAGCTGTTTGTTCTTGGCTCAAGCACATGGCTTGCGTTAAAGAGCGCAATTTGGCATCCGTTAAAATATTGCCGAAACGCTGAACCGGCAAAGGCGGTATTTTAATTGCTGGCAATGCTTGGCTAATACTGCGCTGACTTAAGGTAAAATCATTATTTTTAATATCAATCACACTGCCAGCAGGCCAGTACGAGTAACTGTAGGTTTTAGTTTCAGCCTGAGCCTGCCCTGTTGATTTAACCATCACCACACCATTTTTACCAATTACGGTCATTAAATTCCCTGATTCAGATTTAATAACCACTAAGGCTGTGGTTTCGTCTACACCAAAACCAAATGCGGGTTGAGCTTGATTTGCACCAAAGCTGTCGAGCAAAGTGCCTAGTCTTAATGTACGGTTTCGCTCGCTAAAGTGTGTATCGAGTACACCGTAACTAAATGTGCCTAAACCCCCAAAGCGGTTGTAAGTTAAACTATCGCTGTTTGAGCGCTCACTGGGCGCATCAATGGCTTGCGCGCCTTCTTTCAATGCCGATAAACTTGTGCCATTAGTGATCATAACCACATTACCACCGTGCGCTTGCCCGCCACTTTGCACTGCGGTGCCTGCACTTGTACCTACAACAACAGGGCGAGACTGTAACGCTTTTGTCCATGGATATGGCTGATTATTTTCATCAAACAATACCTTGCGCGTTAAGCTTTGATCGCCGCCATTAAACATAACACCGGTACTATTTTTGATTAGCTGCACTAAAGCGTCTGTGCCGTTTTTACACAGCAAATATTCTGCTTGAGTGCGATCAGGGTAAATATGTTCACGTTGATATAGCCCCATTTCAGAGTGCCTAAGCGTGTTTAAATCATCACATTTATTGGTAGTTATTGCTTTAGCAAGCGCAGGAGTTAATGCAAGCCATTGTGAATTTACATTGGGAAAACGAAGTAATCCTTCGTAAAAATCAGCAGATTCATAAGGGTCTCTGCTTGAGGCGGTAATGGCTAGTATGCTCGGGTTAGTACTTTTTACTTTTAAACTGCCCGATATAAATTGCAAAATATCTGTCGCGGCGGATTCGCTATTAAGCGCGGTATTGACCTGCTCTTTTAGTCGCGTATTGTCGCCCTGCAGCTGCGCTACTTCAAGCATATCTATTACAAAATTGTATTCTTGATCCGTTAAACTATTGAGCTGTTTACTATCAATATCGCGCCATAACCATAACAGCTCTTTTTTTGACAATGTAGGTGATGATTTAGCCTGCATTGTTGCTAAATTTTTAATAGTTTTGTTTTTAGCTTGCGTATTTTTACTTGGCCATTGTTGCTTTATTTGACTAATTTTAGCGTGGGAGAGCGCAAATACATTATGTATTTTACCCGGAATTTGTGTGTTTTTTTCACAATTTTTAGGGCTTAAACTAGCACACGTTGTGAGTGCACCGCCGACTAATACTAACGTTTGTTCAGATTCTTTTGCGCTTAACTGCAGCGAAAAAGCAATAAAAAACGAAAAAAGAGCCGTTATTATGCGCGATTTAGCTAACCGTTTGTTTGGTAAATATATTCGTTCCATTATGTTATACTCATGTAAAAAATTATAAGAAATAACTTGCGAGAGCGTCTCTCACTTGCTATAAAAAAAAGGAACTTTAAAACGCGAGTAAGCTAGCACCCCTTTGCTGGCTTTGTCAAAAACCTTTTGGAATGAGAATTATGTTTAAAAAAGCACGTTTGCTTACAACATATTTCTACTCACCACACTACCTTTCGGAGTGGTTTGACGAGTAGCCCACCACCTCACTTTTTCACAGTGAGGGGCTTAGCGTGTCATTTCACCACTGCCCTGTCTAAAAATATAACAATTAAAAGCCACAGATCTGTTTGTATGTTTTTGTGCGCTTAAAAGACAAAAGGTATTTAAGATGTTTCGTCAACTAACAATTGCGGCCACAGTAAGCGCATTACTGAACCCGATCACTTTTGCACATGCACAAGAAACCAACACCGACACCAACATTGAACGAGTAGAAGTAACAGGATCTCGCTTAAAAGGCGTTGATCTTGAAGGAACTATCCCATTAACCGTACTAGACCAAGATGCAATCAAACGCTCTGGCGCTAATACCATTCATGAATTACTCAAAGATTTATCTGTTTTTAAGGGCGGAAGCGGCACATTTTCAACCTCTGAAAGTGGCGGTACGTCTACCTCAACACCAGCGGGTCAATCAGCTGCGAGCTTAAGAGGCATGGGGCCATCAGCAACGCTGACATTAATAAATGGCCGCCGAGTTGCGCCTAGTTCATTTGCTGCAGGTACTGAAAACTTTGTAGATGTGAATTCTATTCCGCTAGCGGCCATTGAACGTATTGATATTTTAGCCACCGGTGCATCAGCCGTTTATGGTGCCGATGCTGTAGCGGGTGTTATTAACTACATTTTAAAAGATGATTTTGAAGGCGCTGAAATCAATACTTCGTTTGCCGATAGCTTTGATCAGCATGACGAAAGTAAAAAACAATTAAACTTAGTTTATGGTACAAAAATAGGCGAAAGTAACTTAACGGTATTTGCTGATATATATGACCGTAACGCTTTTAAAGCGACCGATCGTAATTACACGGCCTCTCCCTCTTTAGTGAATGGTTACTCCTATTTACCTAAGCTGGAGAACTCACCTAATATTTATTATTTTAGCAGCCGAGATGGTAACGAACTTCCATCACCAAACTGCAAAACCGAATTAGTTACTACTGAATTTGATGAACAAATTTGTGCTTACTACCCTAATCAAGATGATTACCTAGAAACGCCATTTGAAAGCCTTTCAACCGGCTTTATGTTTAATAGTGAGCTTGGTGGTATGCAATGGCATACTGACTTTTTTTACAGTCAGACCAAGGCAAAAGCGTACTCATCGCCCTCACCTATTAACCAAATTAATGACGACGATGGCCCGTATGTTTTAGAGGACGCCTTATTTATTTACGATAATGCCGATGGTAGTAATGATTTATTAGATCAACTCTACATTGACCCATTTGATACCCAAAGTGGTCGAGAAGTGTATGGTTTTGCATTTGATGCGCGCTTTAATGCCCCAAGAACGGTGGAAGTAGAAACGAAAAACTTTCGCTTGGTAAGCAGTCTAAGTGGTGAAATTGGTGACTGGGGTTGGGAATCTGGGGTAACCTTTTCTCGCTCACGTTCAGAGCAGGAGGCGATTGCAGGGGTTTATAATCGTTACCAGTTCCATGGCGCTATCACCGGCGAGCTATGTTCAGACGGTACGCTGGCAAGTTTTGACGGTAGTGACTTAAACTGTGCATCGGGAGAACTGCTGCCTTTTTACAACCCTTTCCTTCAAGGCGACGCCGCTAATGATGCCGTTTTAGCAACAGCGCAAGCTCGCCCAACACGCAGCGGAGAAAGTACAGTTTACGGCTGGGATGCTAATTTTAATGGTGAGCTATTTACCTTTAATGACCTACCTGCCTATGCCTCATTTGGGGTAGAAGCACGCCGTGAAGAGCTAAGCGACATTCCTTCGCTTGATTCACAAGCTCAAGCAGATAAAGACTACCTTGTTGATGTATTTGGCTTTGGCTCTAGTTTATCAGAAGCCGATCGCACTCAATATGCAGCGTTTGCTGAATTAAGTATTTCACTCACAGAGCAAATAGAGCTGCAAGCAGCAGGTCGATACGATCATTACGATGATTTTGGTGGCACCTTTAATCCTAAAATAGGTTTGAGCTATCGCCCAACTGATTCGTTAGTTGTTCGTGGTTCATGGTCAACCTCGTTTAGAGCACCATCATTAACACAGGCTGGCGTTAAATTAAGAACCACACAATCTACTTTTGACTGTGGTGCAAACCAAGCTGTAGCCGATTTATACTGTATGGGTGATGGCACCCAAGTGAGTGTTAATTCGTTAGAGTTAGGTAACCCAAACCTAAATGCAGAAGAATCTGAGGCTATTAGTGTTGGTTTTGCATGGAGTCCCTCGGCTAATACTAATTTAACCATTGATTATTGGCAGTTTGATCATGAAGAAGTAATCGATACCAACATGACCGCTGTGTTAGATCGCGCCATAACCGATGCATCACTTCGTCACTGTGGCATTGTACCACCGGGCGAGCAAGGCATATCGTACGATGAAGCATTATGTGATGTCACCGACAACAGTGGTTTAAACATAGAGCAAGACGGCGCTAATTTAACTGAGATTTTAAGCAGTTATATAGATGAATTTAACCCACGTGATGACGAGCTATTTTTACCGTTGTTTCGCGATCATGCAATCCCACTTGAAAACACTGGTACACAAACATTAGCTGGCATAGACTTTAAGTTTGACCATAGGTTTGTATTACCAAGCGGCGATTTGACCTTTGCCTTTGACGGCACTCATTACCTTGAGTTTGAACGTAATAAACCGGGGTCTGACTCGTTAGAGAAGCTGGTGGGAACTTATCGCTACCCTGAAAATATTGCGCGTATGTCAATAGATTGGGAAGCGCAAAGTTACTACCTTAACTTAGGTGCAAACTACACCAGCAGCTACGAAGATGATATAGAAGGCCTGCGTAGCCGTGAAATTGATGAGCTAGATTCACTTGGCGTATTAGACTCAAAAGGTGAGCATCAGGTTGATGACTGGCTCGTTTGGGATTTATCAGCGGGTTACTATGTTAATAAATCGCTGACTTTGCGCGCGCGCATCAATAATATTTTTGATAAAGAGCCACCCACACTTTATGGTTCAAGCCGTGGCTTTGATTCAATCAACCATAATGCCCTAGGTGCTAATTACAAATTAAGTATTAGCTACCGTTTTTAACCGCTTAGCCGCAAAGCAAACGCTTTGCGGCATTCCTTTTATTACAGGTCATGGCTACAGTGACACTGCCTATTAAGTGCTAAAGTACGTTTAAGCGTTTATTTACGCATCAACACAATGACCTTTTATTAAAGTGAAATTATGAAACAAAAACAATTTTCTATGCCCGATGCAAGCATCATTTTGCTTTGCGTGGCTGTGATTGCCTATATGGCCACGGTATTTATTACCCCTGGGGTATTTAATGCAGAGCCTGACAGCCATACTGTGCAGCTTTCACAATATCAAGCAGTTAACGACCAACAATCACCACCTGTTTTTGCACAAGGTGGCGAGATTGGTTTAGCTAATGTATTGTTTGAAGGCCTCGTATCGGGTGATAAATATGGTGCAGCGATTGGCGTAATGGCGTTTATTTTAATCACTGGCGGTGCCTTTGGCATTATTATGAAAACCGGTGCGATTAATAACGGCATTATGGCACTTATTAATAAGACCCAGCGGGTTGAATGGCTGTTTATTCCCTTACTGTTTTTACTATTTTCGTTAGGCGGCGCGGTATTTGGTATGGGTGAAGAGGCTATTGCCTTTTGTATTGTGCTGCTCCCTATTATGCAACAACTTGGCTACGACGCTAAAGTCACTGTACTTACAACTTATGTGGCCACGCAAATAGGCTTTGCCACCTCATGGATGAACCCGTTTAGCATTGCTATAGCGCAATCGATAGCTGAAATCCCAGTGTTTTCAGGTGCGGGCTTTCGTATGTTAGCATGGGCTTGTTTTACCCTTGTAGGCCTTGTGTTTACTATGCGCTATGCAAAACGGATAAAAACACAACCCCAAAAAACGGGTGATCAGCCAACGATTAAACTTAGCCTAGCCGATGCACTCACATTATTAGTGTTTGTATTGGGCATAGCTTGGGTTGTATGGGGGGTGATGGCGCGCCAATATTATATTCCTGAGCTTGCTGCACAGTTTTTTTGCATTGGCCTTATCAGTGCAATAATTGCCATCGTGTTTAAAAAGCTAACCGCGAATGAGTGCGCGGATGCGTTTAAACACGGTGCACAAGAATTATTGCCAGCGGCGTTATTGGTCGCATTGGCTAAAGGCATTGTATTACTATTAGGGGGTAGTGATTTAACCACTCCCTCAACCCTCAACACCCTGCTTTATTACTGTGCAAACAGCATAGCCAGTGTGCCAGATTACATTGCAGCTTGGGGAATGCTGGTGTTTCAAAGTGTATTTAACTTTTTTGTTTCATCGGGTTCAGGGCAAGCTGCCATCACTATGCCACTGATGTCTCCACTTGGCGATTTGCTCAATGTATCAAGGCAAATTGTGGTATTGGCCTTTCAATTAGGCGATGGATTAACCAACATTTTAATTCCCACCTCAGCTAGTTTAATTGGTTGTTTAGGGGTAGTGAAATTAGATTGGGGAGAATGGGCTGCGTTTATTTGGCGCTTTGCCCTAGCACTTTTTGTATTAGCAAGCGGCTTTATATTTCTTGCTTACTTTATTAATTATCAATAAAAAGAATTTGTTATGTTAACTTTAATTCAAGGTGCAACCGTTTATGCACCTACCTTCCTAGGCACACAAGATGTTTTAATTGGCGGTGGTAAAATCATTGCTATTGACGAAAATATAACCCTCGACAGCAGTGTACTCGTCAAACGGATTGCCGGTAAAAATAAGCTGGTTGCGCCGGGGTTTGTTGATTCTTTAGTGCATATTACCGGTGGCGGTGGCGAGGCTGGATTTGCCAGCCGCACCCCTGAAATGAACCTAACCGATGCAACCTTATCGGGCACCACCACGGTGGTGGCCGCACTGGGTACCGATTCAAGCTCACGTACACTGACCAACTTGGTTGCCAAAGCAAAAGGCCTAAAAGAGCAAGGGCTGAATGTATTTTGCCATACCGGTTCGTATCATTTACCCGCGAAAACACTCACCCACTCAATTACTGACGACATCATGTATATAGAGGAGTTTATAGGTGTTGGCGAAGTGGCGATTTCTGATCATCGTAGTAGCCAACCTACGGTACAGCAATTAGCAGAATTGGCAGCAGAGGCCAAAGTAGCCGGTATGCTCAGTGGTAAAAAAGGCACTGTGAGTATTCATGTTGGCCCTGTTGATAGCCATTTAACTATTTTACATCAGGTGGCTGAGCAAAGTGATATTAAGCTTAAACAGTTTTATCCTACGCATATGAACCGCAATAAAGCACTTCTTGATGCCGGTATTCACTTTTGTGATCAGGGCGGTACTATCGACTTTACCACCAGCACAACCGACTATGATTTAGCCCATGGTGAATATGCAGCAGCCCATGCCCTTGCCTACTGCTTAGAACAAGGCGTAGCACCAAATCAACTCACTATGAGCTCAGATGGCCATGCCAGTTTACCTATTTTTGATAAAGACTTTAATTTATTAGGGCTTGAGGTGGGCAAAGAGGCATCTTTATTAACCTCGTTTCAGCAAGCAGTCAAAGAATATAACGTCCCTATTGAGCACGCTTTAATGAGCATAACCAGTAATCCTGCCGATATTTTAGGAGTTGATAAAGGCCGTCTTAAAGCAGCGAGCGACGCGGATGTTGTCCTTCTCGATAAAGAGACCCTAACCCCTGAGTATGTATGGGCTAACGGCACATTAATGGTGCAAAACACCCATGCAGTTATAAAAGGAGTGTTTGAATAAGCTAGTACAGCTAAAATGCTGCTGAGATATTTCAGCAGCATTTAACACCAAAGAGTTTTTTACCCTAGTTTAAACAAATATCAATCCAACAAGGTCACTAGAACCTAGTTGTTAAATTCAGCTACTTTTCGCCGTAGCTAAGTTTTTTGTCGTAAAAAGCAGACCATTTTGATTTATATATTCAGCATAAACCTGAGCACTCATAGGTTTAGAAAAGTAATAGCCTTGAAACTCTTTACATCCCATTTCGGACATTATTAGGACCTGTTCTTCGGTTTCTACTCCCTCGGCTACACACTTAATATTAAGTTCATCACACATCACATGCACGGCTTTAACTAAGCTTTTTTGGCGTGTAGAGCTTGTAACCTTACTTATTAAAGAGCGATCCAATTTAAGTTTATCAATGGGATAATCAGCAAGTCGTGCAATATTCGAGTATCCAACACCAAAATCATCCACTGTAATAGTGAACCCCCAATCTTGCAGAGTTTGCATAAGTTTTAGAGAGTGAACTTGGTTAGCCTCAAGTGACGTTTCAGTAAGCTCTAATTCTATTTGATTCGGTTTTACATTAAAATCCGCCAAATATTTTACCAACTTTGACATAAAATCAGCTTGGCTAAAATCGAGTAAAGATATGTTTATTGCTACGGGTAAAAGTGGCAAACCAACTTTACTCCATTGGGCAATTTGAGCGCAGACTTTTTGAATAATTAAGTCCGTTAATCGGCTAATCATTCTATACTCTTCTGCAATAGGAATAAATACAGCGGGCGATACACTGCCAAGTACAGAGCTATGCCAACGAGCTAATGCTTCAAGCCCTATACATTCACCTTTTGCATTCACTTTAGGTTGATAATGTACTGACAGATCATTTTGTTGCAAAGCTTCATCAAGTAACATGGAAATTTCATACTTTTCCATAAAGGCCTGTGATTGTTTTTGATTGTAACCATTAAATGGCGAGTTATAGTCTGCGAGTTTGAGCGCCTCACACGCATTACTAAGAACAATCGCACTATTTTCACCATGCTCAGGACACTTAGCAAAACCAAATAAAAATGATTGTTGGTAATTAGTACCAAACACATCATAAGCTTGATCTAAGGTGCTTTTAATTTGTATTAATAACTTGTTTTGCTGTTCACTTGAGCTTGAACCAATAATAAAGCCAAGTTTGCCACCTTCTATAGACGCACAAAGCAAAGGCCCCTCTGACATTGCTTTTAAGCGCTTATAAGCAGTAATTAGCAATGATTGCGAGTCAGCTTTGTTAAGTTTTAAATTTAAATATTCACTATTTGCGCTTTGTGTAACGACAATATAAAACCCTTTTTGGTATTTAGACGTTAACCTATCGCATTGCATTTCAAACCACTCTCGATTAGGCAATTTCGTTTGCGAGTCTCTAAACCTTAGACGTTTGTTCTCTTGCTCCATCATAGACAAGTTTTGTTTAATTAACTGCTCTTGCGTGCAATCATAAAAGTCATACACTCGATAATTTGTACTCATTGCTATTTGCTGATAATTACTCTTATAGTAGCGACTCTTATATTCTATGATTTGATTTTTTATATTTAACTCTTTGCTATTAAGTGCAGGGAATAACCCATCAATTCTGACAGCCTTTTCTTTCAAGCTGTTTTTTAATCCAAACATTTCAATAGCATGTTGATTTAAATCTGTAATTACTAAATTTTCGTCGACAATAATTTTAGCTTTATTAGATTCAGTAAATAAGGTGCGATAAAGCTCGTTTTTATCTTTAAGGAAGCTATTAGCATTTAACATGGTTTTGTTTAAACGTTTGGCAGCAACAATTGTTCGCGCAGTGGCAAGTGGGATACAAATATTAAAAAATAAAAATATTAGGCCTGTAATATATAAGTCAGCTTCTGGTAATTGGCTTGCTATTCCTGAATAGCCGGATAAATCAACATTATTAATAATCATGTAAAAAGGTATGATGTTTAAAATACCGTAGGCCAAAGCCGTTCTGTAACCGAGTAGCATAAGAGCAATGATGGGACATGAATACATAAACATAGAACCCACCTTGGCAAGCTCTAAGTCAGTTAAAAATAAATTCATTGATAAACTACCGGCAACGATAGTTAATAGAAGTGCATTTGCACTAAATGTGTAAAATCGCTTACTTGCTAATAAAAGACTAAAAGCAATAGTGAAAAAACTAATAGTAATAACTGCAATATAAATTAGGTTAAATTCAATTGCGCGGGTGTATGTATAACAAACGACCAAAAAACATAGCAAAGTAACGAGCGTTAAAATTATCCGTAGTGCACTCACCCGCCAGTGTGCGACTTCATCATGGGCAGTATGATGATCGTTAAGTAAGAAGTACTTATTGAGAAAGTGCATAATAAAAATCAGTTAAGACATATCGCCTCATTAAACATTGATAAGTTGTTAAGATCAATTAAATAAGCTCAAATATCAATCCAATTGAAGTAGCTTATAAAATAAACCTAATACAAAAAGCTAAACAATATGCCCGCTTTCAACTATAGGCGTAACCCAATATTTTAACGGCGTGTACTTACAAACAGGGCTTAACGCCGTTTTTACTATGGCAAGTTCAGGTAATAATATATGCACCTCAAACTGATAAAAGCTGCGATGCCCTTCTACTTGCTCGGCAATGTCAAATTCACTGTGCTCTTTACTGTAGCCTTCAATGTTTTTTAAGTTAAAGCCGGTAATGCAGTCTATGCCAATTAATATATCAACCACGTCATCTTTTATGTTTGTGGGTACATTTAGGGTAAAAAGTAACTGTTCAGCCATGTTTTTTCTCCAACCAACCATAAAAGATAGGTAATAAATAAAGTGTTGTAATTGTTGAGGTAATTAACCCGCCAATAACCACAATCGCCAATGGCTTTTGAATCTCAGCGCCGGGGCCGGTGGCAAATACCAGTGGCAGTAAACCAAACATGGCGGTTGTGGCTGTCATTAACACTGGGCGAAGGCGTCTGCTTGCGCCATCTAAAATGCGCTGCGTTACATTGGCAGAAAACATTTTTATTTGCTCAAAGTAGCTGATCATCACAATACCATTGAGTACCGCTACGCCAAGTAAAGCAACAAAACCAACCGATGCAGGCACCGAGAGGTATTCATTACTAATAAATAGGGCAATCACTCCCCCCATTAATGCAAACGGAATATTAGCAATTATCAGCGTTGATTTAGATAAGGATTTAAACGTGGTAAATAAAATAATGAAAATCAGTATTAATGCCACAGGAATAAGCACCAGCAAGTTTTGTGTTGCACGTTGCTGGCTTTCAAATTCGCCACCAAACGACAAGGTAAAACCACTGGGTAACTTTATGCTGCTATTAATTTTAGCTTCCAGTTCATTTACATAACTAACCACATCGCGGTTATCCACATTAACGCTTACAGAAGCAAAGCGCTTTGCTTTTTCTCGCTCTATTAACAATGGCCCCGTTTTAAAGCTAATATTAGCCACCTCTTCAAGTGGTAGTAGGCTGTTGTCGGGCATTAAAATTAACTTTTGTTTTAATGCGCTCATTGACGATAACTCAAAGTGTGCTGCGCTTTCGCCTTTTTGTGCATTAAACACAATAGGGATCACGCGGTTTCCTTCTTGCAGTGCCGATACCTGTAGGCCTTCTAATTGCGACTTTAAATAATCGCTTAATCCTTCGGTGGTTAAACCAAACTGACTGGCAATCTCAGGAATAAGTTTAATATTTACGTATTTACCCCCTTCGATAAGCGCCATTTGCACATCACTTGCACCGTCAATATTAGTGGCAAGTGCCGTGATTTTTTCAGCTAATGAGGCAAGTGTCGCAATGTTATTACCGAATACTTTAATCGAAATATCACCGGTGCCACCGGTGAGCATTTCTGATACCCGCATTTGTATTGGCTGAGTAAAGCCAATATTTACCCCTGGAAATTGCGTAAGTGTTTGTCGAATATCCTCGATTAGCAGCGCTTTGGAGTCAAAACGCCACGTATCTTTTGGCGCTAATTCCATAAACACATCGGTTTCGTTTAAACCCATAGGATCAAGCCCGAGTTCATCGGATCCGGTACGGGCAACAATTTGTACGATTTCTGGGGTGTTTTTTAACAGTGTGGCTTCAATTTGTTTATCGATATCCAGCGAGGCTTGCAAGGAAATACTCGGCGATTTTTCCAGTTGCACAATAATGTCGCCTTCATCTAAAACGGGCATAAAGCTTTTACCAAGTCCCTGAAATAACACCCCACTGAGCACTAAAACAGCTACCGATATAACACTAATAGCCACCGGCTTTTTAATTGCTTGGGCAAGTGTTTTAGTATAAAAACCTTGTAATAGCGTGACCATTTTAGGCTGGGTTACGGGTTCATTTTTTAATAACAATGAGGCTAAAATTGGAATAACCGTTAACGACAACAACAGCGCACTTAGCATGGCAAACACGATAGTGAGCGCCACTGGGGTAAATAACTTGCCCTCTAACCCTGTTAACATTAATAGCGGTGAAAACACGATAATAATAATAATTGTGCCTGAGAACACTGGCGCCGCGACTTCTTTACAGGCGCGATAAATAACATGCAGCCGAGGGAGGTGCTGATTGTTAGCCAACCGATTCACTATATTTTCAACAATAACTACCGATGAGTCCACCAGCATACCAATGGCAATCACTAAGCCGCCTAAACTCATTAAATTAGCCGATAAATCAAACTGCTTCATCATTATAAATGTCAGCAATGCCGACATAGGTAAAGACAAAGACACCACCAATGAAGAGCGAATATCACCTAAAAACAAGGCAAGTAGCACTATCACTAAAATAATCGCTTGGCCTAATGCGCTGGTAATGGTGCTAATTGCGGTATTTATTAAGTTAGAACGGTCGTAAAACACATTAATTTTTGTGCCTTGCGGTAATGACGCTTCAATAGTGCGAAGTTTATCTTTTACATCTGCAACAACTTGCGCTGTATTACTATTTTTAAGCGCAATTATAAGCCCTTGTACCGCCTCTTCACTGTTTTTAGTGACTGCGCCATAACGGGTTAAACTGCCAACATGTACCGTGGCAATATCACTTAACCGAATAACCTTATTTTGAGTGGACTTAATCACGGTATTTTCAATGGCGGTTATATCGGTGTATTTGCCCTCAGTGCGCAGAATTAAGGTGTCGTTGCCTTTTTCTAAGCGCCCTATGCCACCGTTTTGATTCGTTTGCGTGATTGCCAACTTCATTTCATCAAAGCTGACTTGATGCTGTTGCATCAATAAAGTATTGGGAAGTATTTCATAGGTTTTTGAAAAGCCGCCAAGGCTATTTACATCAGCAACGCCGGTTACAGTGCGCAGTAATGGACGAATTTGCCAATCTAAAAGCTCTCTTTTTTCAATCAGCGATAAGTGAGTACTTTCTATAGTAAACATGAACACCTCGCTCAAAGGCGTGCTCATTGGCGCCATGCCGCCACTAATATTACTGGGCAAGGTGGGCAAAATATTTAATAAACGCTCATTAACTTGCTGACGGGCCCAATAAATGTCGGTGCCCTCTTCAAAGTCAATGGTAATATCGGTAATAGAATACTTAGTGGTAGAGCGCAGCATTTGCTGTGACGGAATACCCAGTAATTCGGTTTCAATCACCCGTGTTACTTGCGATTCTATTTCAAGGGCGTTCATGCCGGGTAATTTGTAAACTATTTTAACTTGGGTGGGCGATATTTCTGGAAAAGCATCCACCGGAATACTTAACCAAGATTTAGCACCAATGGCCATAGCAACAATAACAAAAATACTAACAAACAAACGCTGAGTAAGTGAAAACTTAATAAGCTGGTTTAACATTTACTCTCTCCCTAAGTGAAGCAACATACCCTGTAGCGCACTTACCGAGCTTATTAGTACCTGCTGATCATCTAGGTTTTTGTTAGCAGTAAATACATAGTCTTTGCCTTGTGTACCCTTGAGCTCAATCGGCAGTAACTCAAGCTTATCGCCAGACTTTAAAGCAATGTAATTAACATCTTCAAATTCAAACACCGCTGACTTTGCTATTTTAAAGCCCGTTAATTTATTTACCGGTGTGACTTTGATAGTTTGCCCCAGTCTAAGCTGGCACTCATTTGAGCTTGGCGACGCCCACACTATTTGATGGTATTTATCTGCAATACTGTCATAGCTCTCAATATTTAAGCTGCAACTTTGTGACAGCTTGAAATGCGCTAACGTGTTGGAAAAACTAAGAGGGACTTTAATCTTAACGCGAATACTACTTGCATCGATAATATCAAACGCGGTGTCACCCATCACACGGTTTCCCGACTCATTAGTGAGTTTTAAAATGCCCGTTTTTGGACTCACTAAGGTCACGTTTTCATTATCATCAATGTTTAAAAATGCCATTTGATGTTGCATATGTTCAAAATTTAGCTTGGCTTCAAAATAGCTTTTTGTGATTTCAACCCATTCAGAACTTCTTATTATTTTGTTTTTTAAGTGTTGTTGGTTTATGTCGTAATGGCTTTTAGCAATAGCGAGCATGTCTTTTGCTGATTGATAGGCATCTAAAAAATGGTGTACATCACTGCCCTCAACGCTTGCAATAGTGGCGCCCTTTTCAACCATGCTGCCGTTAGGGTATAAGTAACGAACCTGCTGTACATCAAACGCAAACAGCACCGTATAATTGACCCCAGGTTTGAAATTGACTTCACCAATTAAACTTTGCCCGTTAATAAACTCTGTTTTTTGAATCGGCGCAAATTCAACATCAAAACCACTGAGTGACGAAAGCCTTACAGGTGCTAAATTTTGCGAAGCAAACACAGGATTAAATGTTAATAAAGTCACCGTAAAGAAGAAAAATAACGTATATTGAATACGCAAAAAATGACGCATTTTTTTTGTAAAATTTAACAGCATTTCGTTTGTTCACATTTGATTAATTTTATAGAATCAACCATGACTTTTTTAGACGGTTAAATCATCAGGCAAACGCCTTAACGTACCCAAAAATAGCGAAAATTACGCTATGGTACATTTGTCCATTGTATTTATAAGGCATTGATAATAGAGGTTTTAATGAGAGACAAGTTAATAGCAGCCACCTTGTTAATAATAATGGTGCTAAACTTTTTTGATGTACTAACGGATATACATTTAGGCGTGCCGCAGTGGCATATTTTTTCTGAGGGCTTAATCGTTGTCATTTCTGCAGCCTGTGCTATTTACTTAATTAGCGATATTCGTGCGCGTACTGCCAATATTAATGCGCTGAAACAAGAATTAGTGCATTCAAAAAAAGAACTTAAAAACATATCACAGGCAATGATGGATGCGCGTCATGAATACAGTGGTGTTATTCAAACCCAATTTTCACAATGGACATTGACTCGCAGTGAGCAAGAAGTCGCGATGTTATTACTTAAAGGCTTAAGCTTTAAAGAAATAAGCGTACTAAGAAACACAAAAGAAAAAACCGTACGCCAACAAGCGTCCGATATTTACAGCAAAGCCGATGTAGAAGGCCGACATGAATTTGCTGCATGGTTTTTAGAAGACTTTATGCAACAAAGGCACTATCCGCATTCAAGCTCAGCCATTAACTAATGCAGTGACTATCGCATATACTTGCGCGCTATTTTAGTCAGCGTTAAGCTAACGCTTTATTTTCGTCATTATGGTCTATGTGCTCTATAGCCCGCAGAGATAATTCAACGTAAAGGTTTAATATGAATAACAGTACCTACCCTATTGGCAACCCTGGTGAAAAGTGGAATAACAATCATAAACTCCAATGGCTTGAAGCCCAGAAAATTAAACGTAGTTATAACGATGAAGTATTAACGCTAATTAATGAGCTAAAAGATACGCTTGTTGTAGATCAATATGGTGAACTTAATTATGCTCAAAACAGTTACCCTTTGTTTGCATTAAAAACCCAACACTTTGATAAAAATAAACACACAGTGCTAATCACTGGCGGCGTACATGGCTACGAAACCAGCGGAGTACACGGTGCGTTAAGGTTTGCAAAAACATTGGCAACTCAATACGCAGAGAAATTTAATCTAGTGATTACTCCCTGCATTAGCCCATGGGGTTATGAAACAATAAACCGCTGGAACCCAGAGGCAATTGATCCAAACCGTTCTTTTTATGAAGGCAGCCCAGCGCAAGAATCTGCATTGGTAATGAATTATGTGCAATCTTTAAATACTGATTTAATCGCGCATATCGATTTGCATGAAACCACTGATTCAGATAACAGTGAATTTCGCCCTGCACTTGCAGCGCGCGAAGGTAAAATAAATACTAATTGGAATATACCAGACGGTTTTTATTTAGTCGCTGACAGCAACAAACCAGAGCCTGCTTTTCAAAAAGCTATTATTGAATGTGTTGAAAAGGTCACACACATCGCTCCAAGCGATGAAAATAAACAATTAATTGGTGTACCTCAAGAACAATTTGGGGTAATAAACTATGCAGCAAAAGAGTTAGGTTTATGCATGGGGTTATCTGATGCAACCTACGTTACAACCACTGAAGTTTACCCAGATAGTGCAACGGCCAACCCTGAAGAGTGCATATTAGCGCAAGTTGCGGCAATTTCGGGTGCGTTGGACTACATTATTAATAAGTAATAGTTATGGTATTCATCAGCACATAGTAAGGTGCAGACAAAGGAGCGGTTATTGGAATTTAAAAATAATTACGGCAGTTACAGTTTTTATGTTGAGGGTAATATTGTTATTGCGCAATTTAAAGGCAACTTAAACCCTGAGTTATTAAATCACTTTAAAGCCGCTCTGTTAGACACCATTGCAACGTTTAAACATCAACCTTGGGGCTATATTAGCCACTCGCCCGACGTTGTGGCCGCCACCCCTGACGCTGAAAAAAATATGATCGATGTTAGCCAAACAATGGGGATAAATAATTGCATAATGAGTGCCTTTATACTCACCTCTCCCATAGCCATAAGGCAACTACAACGTATTATGCACAGCTCAGGACGTGACGCTCATTTACAAGATTGCTTATTTGATGACTTGCCAAGCGCTAAGGCATTTATAAAAAGTCAGCTTACCTCAGCCGAGTAAATTAATTACACGACCGAGGTATAGTCAACGAAAAACCGAATGGGCTAGTTTTTATAAAACTGACTCTCTTTAGTAATTGAAATGCTATTGTCCTCTTGTGCGGTAATTTTAAACTGCAGCTTACTCACCTTCGTGGGTATATCATATCCATCGGCAGTAACCGTTACAGGAACACTTTTCATCAACCCTGGCTCTACCAACACAGCGTTAGGACTTTGCAAGCTCGCACCTTCTAACCCACTAATTGAAATAGAATAATGCAGAGGTTGCTGCGTTTTGTTAATGATGGTGAGTGTATAAGGGTTTTCTACTAACCCTTCATAATTTACCCGATACAGTGCGTTTCTGTCTCTAAGTACTGAGGCTTCGATAGGCGTACGTTGTAGCATCCAAGCAAACATAGAAATAATTAACAGCGCAGTTAAAGCGCCATAGCCCACTAACTTGAGCCTAAATGGATTAGTTTTTTGCCCCGCCATTTGCTTTTCACTGGCGTATTTAATTAAGCCTTTTTCGTAGCCAAACTTATCCATGGTATCGTCACAGGCATCAATACATAAGCCACAGTTAATACATTCATATTGCAGTCCATTGCGAATATCAATCCCAGCAGGACATACTTCAACACATAAGTTACAGTCTACACAGTCACCTAAATTAAGCGCTTTAGGATCGGCTTTACGTTTACGTGGGCCGCGGTTTTCACCTCGTTCGCTATCATAGGTTACCACCAGCGTGTATTTATCAAACATAACAGATTGAAAGCGCGAATACGGACACGCTACTGTACACATTTTTTCTCGTAAAAAACCTGCGTTGCCATAGGTACAAAATGCAAATAAAAACACCCAAAAACTGGTGATCCCAGACCATTCAAAATTAACCATTTCTAGGTATAAGGTTTTAGCTGGAATAAAATACGCTAAAAAAGAAGTGGCAGTTAAGAGTGAAATAACCAGCCATGCACTGTGCTTAATAATTTTTTTACGCCACTTGGTAATATCCCATGGGCTTTTATCAAGCTTAATACGCTGGTTACGCGTCCCCTCAATACGTTGTTCCACCCAAGAGAACATCAACATCCAAATTGTTTGCGGGCAAGTATAGCCGCACCACACACGGCCAAGCCAATTGGTCACAAAAAATAACGCAAACGCCCCCACCATAAATAGCATGGCGAGAATCATAAAGTCTTGAGGTAATAAGGTTAGGCCAAAAATAGTAAACTTTTGAGTGGCCACATCCAATAAAACCGCTTGCTGACCGTTATATTGAATCCAAGGAATGGCGATAAAGCTGAGCATTAGTAGCCAACCTAAATTACGGCGTATACGCTGAAAAAACCCTTTTTGCTCGCGTATATAAATCGGCCCTTCTTCTTTGTAGGGCTTAATGATCATGTCTTCTTCTTTAATATCAAACTTCATGTTACTTACTTAATAGTGACGGGTATTAAGTACGATTTTGCAACTTTCAGACCACAGTGAAAGTTAATTTAACTTATTGATATTAATTGATTTTACACATACCACCAAAGCGAAAATTCGCGACATTTAACGACATGCACGATATATCGCGAGTTAACGTGTGCGATGCACTGCTAATTTTCGCATTTTTGAGCGAAGCGTACTCTCTGGTAAGCCCAACTTATTTGCCGCGCCTTGTTCGCCTGCAATTTTCCAGTTACATAACATCAGTACGGAGATAATATGCTGTCTTTGCGCCTCATCCAGTGTAAGCGTTGGGTTAACAGCATTCGCATCACCGGCTTTTAGCGGCTGACTTAACTGCAGTGTGGGTTGTGTAGATAAAATAGCTTCTCGCTCTAACACGTTTTGCAGCTCTCTGATATTGCCGGGCCAGTCATAGGCTTGTAGTTGCCTAATAGCTTTGTTACTTAATCCCTGTAATTGCTTACCTAGCCGCTTGTTTATTTGCACAATTAAGTTTTGACATAAACAAGGTATATCTTCTTTTCGCTCTTTTAGTGCTGGCACTTTGATAGGAAACACGTTTAAACGGTAATATAAGTCCATTCTAAACAGCCCTGCTTGTACCATTTCCCACAAGTTACGATTGGTTGCAGCAATGATACGAATATCGACTTTTAGGGTTTGGCTGCCCCCTACTCGCTCAAATTCGCGCTCTTGTAATACTCGTAATAATTTACTTTGTGACTCTAACGGCAGCTCTGCCACTTCATCTAAAAATAAAGTGCCCTTATCAGCAAGTTCAAAACGCCCTTTACGTCGCTCATTTGCGCCGGTAAACGAGCCTCGTTCGTGTCCAAACAACTCCGATTCTAATAAGCTAGGGGTAAACGCCGCACAATTAACTTTTATAAACGCCTGCTCATTGCGCTTGCTTAATCTATGTAAGTTACGCGCCACCAGCTCTTTGCCAGTACCGTTTTCGCCAAGTATCAACACCGTACTGTCGGTTTCGCTCACTAACTGTATTTGCTGCAACATACGTTGAAATACATCACTGCGCCCTACTAGCCCTGAGTCTTGCCAATCCTGATTTAGCTCGGCAGTAAGATAGTCGTTTTCATCTTTGAGCTGCTCGCTTAAATGCTTTACTTGCGCTAAAGCATCTTGGAGCGCGGTTTGGGTTCGCTGCTGCGCTGATATATCGCGAAAAACGGCCACGGCACCAATAAGCTGGCTATTTTTATAAACAGGGGTGGAGGTATATTCAACAGCAAAGGCGCTGCCATCTTTACGCCAAAATACTTCGTTTTTAACCTCGCGGCGTTTGCCATCAAACATGGTGCAGTAAATTTGGCATTCATCGGCAGGATAAGGCGTGCCATCGGCATGGCTATGATGATGATATTGATGTATTTTTTTTCCTAATAATTCATCGGCCGTCCAACCCGTCATTCGCTCTGCGGCTGGGTTTACAAACACCGCATTACCAGATAAATCAAATCCATATATGCCCTCACCTACCGCATTAAGTAATAAAGTAGGATCGTTTAAAAAGTTTTTTATCATTGCAGACCTCGCGAAATATCGCGAGTATTATGCCAATTCTCTCTTGCTTTAGCACCTAGTAATAGCTAAATAATGCCTTAATATCTATTTTTGCTTCTAGCCGTGCTGCGATTAAATACAAGCCCGCTAGCTTACGGTGAATAAACAACGCATCAACAGGAGGCGTATGCCATTGCTGCGACTGTGCGCTTAACTGCAAGCCTGCATCTTTAATATTGCTAGCAAGCGCGCTATTTTTAAAATCAAACTCGCCGTTATAGCGCAGTGGCTCGCAGGCCATTAAAAATAAATCAATCACTTTTTCTTTGTAATTGTCTTTGAGGGAATCTTTAAAATAGCCAATATCGGTGGCGGCATTGAGCACCCCCTCACGATCGTTATTACTACCAGCTTTAAATAAAGCTAGATAGGCATTACTTAGTGCTGGGGTAATTTCTCGTGTGGCACCAAAATCAAATAATACTATTTTTTGTGATTCAGGTTGGTAATGAAAATTTGCAAAGTTAGGGTCGGTTTGGATTAAATTAAAGACAAACATTTCTTTAAAAAATAAATCAATCAGTTGCTCAGCAACCCGACTTCGCTCTGATTGTGGTAAATATGTAATGCCCTCTATAGGCTTGGCATCTACATACTCCATGGTTAGCACTTGCGCAGTAATGTGCTGAGGATACACGCTAGGGACTTTGAAATGCGCGTTATCTGCTAACAGGTTTTTGTAACGTGCTAAATACTCAGCTTCTCGAGTGTAGTCGGCCTCGGCTAATAGCTGTGCCTTGGCTTCTGCCACTAAGGGTTTAATATCCAGCTCTTTAGGTAATAACCGCGATAAGGTAAGTAAAGTGATCACGTTATCTACGTCACTCACTACACTTTTTGCGATTCCAGGGTATTGAATTTTAACTGCCAGTTGCGCGCCATTTTCTTTATAAGCTAAATGAACCTGGCCAATGGACGCCGCCGCAAACGGCCTGAGCTCAATATGAGAAAAACGCGATAACCAATCCTCTCCCCACTGCTCTTTTAAAACACTAACCAGTTGTTTGTGTGGCATCGGGTTGGCATCTGAGCGCAATAAAGACAGCAATTGAGCAAGTTCGGGGGTTAGTAGGTCGCCAGCATCCATTGAAAGCAGCTGCCCAAGCTTCATTGCCGCACCGCGCAGGTGTGAGAGTTGAGTGGCTAGGTTTTCAATATTTTTAGGCTGAAGCAATAAGCTTTTATTATCCCAGCCTTTACCAGAAAGCGCACTTTTAGCCCCGCCCACTAACATATTCGTGGCGACGCCAGTGGCTAATGAGCCTAACTTTGCAAAACGTGAAAGTCGAGATGTGGGAACGGATCGCTCATTAGCCATAATTAACCTAATCTATTAATAATAAGGTCAACTAATACGTTTTATTACGCCTATTGGATCTAAATTATAACCGAGGGACTAGCTTAATAGCGCCTTCTACTACTTTTAAATCTAAAGGTAAATTACTTAATAATGCCATTTTAGGATCGTTCATATTTAACTTATAAACGGGGTTAACGGCTAAAAAAGCATTCATTACATCCATGGCCTCGTTATCCAGCACTTCTAAATTACCTTTAAAGCCACCGGCATCAATGCTTGAGTCGAGTAACTTAACATTACGTAAAAATACCGCTTTTTTCTCGCTGTCATAAAAAGGAGTGCCCTGTATTTGCAGCTTTAAGCGAACTGGGTACTTTAATGCAAAAGCATTAATCTCGGCGCTAGAATCTGCACCTAATAAAACATAATCACTATTATCTGGGCCAATATTAACGCTTAAATCATTCACATCAAACTGCACAGGTAAGCCCATCAGGCTAACTTTTTCACTTAATTTAGGTAACTGTTTATTTAGTAACGACTCAACCTCTGAATTTGTAAATGAATAAACCGAAATACCCTGCGTACTGTTACAGGCAGTTAAAAATAGTAGTGAAATAAAAACAAAAATTTTCATGCAAAACCCTATTGGTTAATCGTATAGGCAGTAAGTAACCATAATAAAAAGCCGCTTTAATAGCGGCTTTTTCATTTTAGTTGATAAAAGTGATTGCGCTTAATTTATAGCAAAAATAACTTTTAACCTTGCTAGTGTGTCAGCTGTGACTGAACCCTCGCTGAGTGCTAATAACTGCTTTAAATAATAATTTAAATCAGCGTGTTCGCCACGGTGCTTATCATCAAGCATGGCTACTTGCTCTACCATTCTTTGCGATGAGTTTTGCGAACTTACGCTCGCAAGTATTTCCATACGCGTTAACAGCTGCTCACAGCTCAATGCTGTTTTAACTGCACCATTAAATTGACTCGGGATTGGCTCGTTGTTCTCAAGTGCAACAAATAAAGCATCTAAATTAGCTTGCTCATTTTTAGCCGCTAAGCCTGTCAGTTTTTCATCTATGGCTGATAACAAAGCAGACACTTTAGGGGTTAACGATTTAAACTGTGTATACCCTTTAACTTTGGTTTGCAAGTCAAGTAATTGGGCTTTACCTTCTACACTATTTAATGCTGCTTCAAGCTCATTCAGCTCAGTTGTTGCCAGCTTATCTGACTCGCTTTGTTCGCGCTTTTGCTGTTCAAATTCTTCGCTTCGTTTAGTGAAAGTTGCATCATTAAACTGACGGAATTTTTGCCACAATGCGTTTTCAGCTTTTAAGCCTGCAAACCCTATGGTTTGCCACTGTTGCTGTAACTGCTTTAGCTGTTGGCAAGCGTCTGCTAAATTATCGCTTTGTGATAATTGCTGTGCTTGCTCAACGAGCTCATTTTTAAGTGCGGCATTGCCTTTATGAAACGCGTTAAGTGACGCTACAACCTGTTGCTGCTCTGCCTTATAACGCTCGTTCAACACGCGGTATGTTTTCGGATCAACTTTACCCACACTTCGCCATGCTTTTTGCAAACGGTTATAGTTGCTTTCTAGTTGTTTCCAATCTAAATCAGCCGTATCAGTTGCTTGTAAATGCAGTGCATGCATATCAGCAATCAATTGCTCGCGCTCTGCTTTTGCTGCCTCACGTTGCACTTCTTGCTCAGCGAAGTAGCTGCGACAAGGAGCAAATAAAAGCTCAATTTTTTCATCAAACTCGTTGCCCTGTTGTTTCTCTTGCTCTGTATCAAGGCGTCCTAGCTCGTTCCAACGCTTGCGAAGTACTTTAACTTGATCAGCGCGCTGTTGTGGATCGTTACACGGCTCATCAACTAACGCTGTTACTTCTTCTAAAAGTGCTGCACGTTTTGGTGCGGCCGCATATTTTTGCCAATCTTTAGCATCGGCTAATTGCGCTTCTAGGTCTGATTTTAAATTAACCAGCGGCTGTTGGTATTTCTCAGTTAGGGCATTAAATAACTCTTCGAAGCCTTTAAATACACCAAATGCAACGTTAAAGCGCCCTTCTTCAATTAAACGTTTTACATCACGTGCCTTGCGTTTAGCTTGGCTTTGCGTTTTTTCAAGCGGCTTAGTGAGTTCGCTCATTGCGGCTAAAAATTGCTTTTTATGGCTGTTAAGCTGAGTTTTGAATGACGCTTGTAAATCAGTGCTAAGTACATTTAGGTGACTACGTGCAGTTTTAAATGTGTCATTGAACGCTGTTAACTGTTGATCGTAATCGCTAAGTTGCTCTGCAGGTTTTATTTCAATAAGCGTACTGTAGGCAATTTTATATTCTTTGATCGCCGTAGTTAGCTCAGGTAACTTGGCTACTTGTAAAAATAGTTGCTCAAGCTTATTAATCACTTGTTTTGATTGCTGATCAGCCATCAATTGCGTTTTATCTAGTGTGTCTTTTGCTTGTGCTACTTTTGCATTAAGCCAATCTTGCTGAATTTGCTCTGGGGTTTCTAATCCAAGTTGCAATGCATTTTCAATTTCTTCACTTAATGCTTCTAACGTAGCTAACGCTAACACTTGGCGCTGTTGCTGCGCTAAACGTTGCTGCTCTATTTCATGTTGCGCTTTTAATGTGGCAATGTGAGCATCAAGCTTATCGGTAATTGATATATATTTAGCATCAAGGGTTTTTACATGTTCTTCACTTAGCCATTTTAATTCAAGAGCTTGCCACTGCGCCATGAGTTCTGCAGCTTGTGGGTCAACAATGGCGTAGTCATTTTTATCACGCAATGCATTAAGCTTGGCTAAAATAACACGGGTTGCGTTTTCAACTTGCGATGGCATTTCAAGCGCTAAACGTTCGTTTTCAAGATGACTTTCTAGCGCAACTTTGGCTTCACCTTGAGCATGCTTTAACAGTGCTTTAGTTAACTGCTGAGTAATGACTAAATCAACTAACTGTTTTTGCAGCTCTTCGTTTGCTTCTTTAAAGGCTTTTTCAATCAGTTTAGGGTTAGCTAGGCGTTTTAATAGCTTAACTCTCACTTGCAGTTCTTTTTCAGCAAATGCTAGTTTTTCAAGGGTTTTAACCGGTGCAAAGCGTTCAATGTACTCATTTTTAATCTGCGCCGACAAGCTACTTTCACTGTTTAATACAGCCGATGAGATTTGTTGTTCAGCAACATCTTTCAATGCCTGATCTTGTTTGTAAGCTTTCCACCACAGTGGTAAGTCGTTTACTTTTTGCAGTGCTTTACGACGAATTTCAGCCGATGAGTCTTCAAGGGCTAAGGTGCTTAAAATTGTTACGTCACGTGCCACATCAAGTTTTTCAATCGCATCTAAACGAACTTGTTGCTTTGGGTGTTTCCATTTTGGTGTAAAAAGGTGTTTAAAGATCATTTTCACTGAACCTAGCTATTTCGTTATCTGATTTGAATTCTTTTTGTAGTTGCGCTTTGGTTTTTTGGATCATTTCTCCATTTGCACCAATGGTAAACTGCTCGTTTGATTGTGCTACTTTTGCTTGGTACAACATCACTAGTTGCACTGTTTGTTGCTTTTGCTCATCTGATAAAGGCGTGCCATCTGGCCACTTTCCCGTTGCCGCGCCATACTGTAAGCGCTCAAATAATTCTGGAGTAATATTCTGTACTAGGTTGTCAATATTCATGTCATTTTTTCTTTTTCAGAGTCACTAAAATAATACGGTTAATAAGGTACCAAATACAGCCAATGCCAATGGCCGAGGTATACGCATACCACTGAAGTGTTTTTTCTTGAGGTTGTAGGAAGTACAAACAAAAGAAGCCACCTAAAAATAAGATCAGCGCTAAAAAGGAGTGGTTCATAAACATTTGCTGCTTTTTAATTCGCTGCTCACGTTGAAGTTGTTGAACTTGCTCGGCATTTAATTCAGCAACGTTACTTTGGCAATGTGGACACTGCGAATGTTTATCTGAAATTGATTTTGCACATTTGGGGCAACGAATAATCGCCATACATCTCTCTCCATACTACGCATAAAAAAAGCGCCTTTCGGCGCTTTTCATTGTACTTGTTTTATTGCTCTTTGTCTTTTTTGAATTTAACCCAATAGATGATATTAGGTTATTGGGATCTGTTTATTCAGCGTCTTTAGATTGCTTTTCAAGGCGCTTTTCCCAGAAGGTAGCATTTTTAATCCCTAACTTAACGGGATCAAATGTGATTTGGGCACCTTTTTTCTTCTGGTCTTCATAATCACTCAAACATGTTAAGGCCGGTTTAGCGACAAAGAAAATGGCTAATATACCCAATATGTTGATCCACGCCATTAAGCCAACGCCTATGTCGCCAATAGTCCATATATAACCGGAACTGTTAACCATGCCGTAGGCTACCATAAACATAATCATAAGTTTTACTACTACAAGCGGAATACTTCCTTTAAAGTAGCGATTTAAGTACGCGATATTCGTCTCAGCAATGAAGTAATAAGCCAGTATGGTGGTAAAAGCAAAGAAGAATAAAGCGATACCTACAAACGCTTCGCCAAAGCTACCAAATACACTAAACAACGCCATTTGGGTAAATGCTGCTGACCCCACTTCAGTTGCCGCATCAACATTTTGTATAATGAATTGCCCTTCTGGCAAAGTACCGACTACATTGTATTGCTGCGTCATTAAAATCATTAATGCCGTTGCTGTACATACAAAAAGTGTATCAACATATACAGAAAAAGCTTGCACTAAACCTTGCTGTGCAGGGTGATCAACTTCTGCCGCCGCCGCCGCATGAGGACCTGTACCTTGGCCGGCTTCATTAGAGTATATTCCACGCTTAACACCCCAGCCAATTGCAGCACCAAAACCTGCTTGGGCTGTAAATGCATCACCAATAATGAGCGAGAAAATACCCGGGACTTTGTCTATATTTAAAAATACGATAATTAAGGCCAATACGATGTAACCAAGCGCCATAAATGGCACTACAATTTGCGTAAAATTAGCAATGCGCCTTATACCACCAAAGATAATAAACGCTAAAACGATTAGAATAATGGCCAACGCAACCAGTTTAAAACTACCTACGTCACCAAAACTTGTAGACACCATAGTGCCATCGCCAAATACTTGAGTGAATGCGTTGCCCACAGCATTTGCTTGCACGCCCGGCAGGAAAACCCCACAGGCTATAATTGCCGACACAGCAAATAATACAGCCAGCCACTTTTGCCCTAAACAACGATCAAAATAATACGCTGGACCACCGCGGTATTGGCCGTCTTCTTCTAACTTATAAATTTGACCTAATGTTGACTCCGCGTATGCAGTACTTGCACCTAAAAAAGCAACAACCCACATCCAGAAAATAGCGCCAGGGCCTCCAAAACCAATTGCGGCTGCCACACCGGCAATATTACCAACCCCTACTCGGCCAGATAATGAAACAGCAAGAGCTTGAAAAGATGAAATTCCTTTTTCTGAGGTGTTAGGGCTAAATAATAGCTTACACATTTCTTTAAAATGTCTAACTTGAGCAAATCGAGTTAGTACGGAGTAAAATAAACCTGCGCCTAGGCATAAATAGATGAGTGCATCACTCCAAACAACATCATTAACGGCGCTTACAAAAGCTTCCATGAACATCCTCACAGTTATATTTATTATTATTAATTACCATACTCTGCTACTCAGAATACCTGTCATAAGCTTTACGAAATAAGGGGTTAATCTTTTTCGTTTTTCTTATTGTTCAATCGATATTAACTTAAGTGCCCAACCTTGTTAACAGTTAATTTTCAAAACAACTTATTGTTTATTTATATTGAGCCTTCCAGATCAACGTTTAACTAAGTGCAAATTGATTTAGACTATATGGTATTAAATCTGTCGAGAAGGTGTATTGAAACGTTTTAGTGCTGTGGTGGGTAAATGATTCTTATTTTTTGGTACGGTTGGTTTAGCTAAAAGTAAAAAGGGTATCAATATTTATTGATACCCTTTGAAACAAACGTTTTATCTTAAGTTGTCTACAACATTAACAATGGCTGCTAAAGTATCTTGACCAAATTGATATGAACGACGATCTGACCAACCATAATCTGGATCGGGTAAGTCATTATTATCTTTAAATGGCATTTCAACTGTGTAAGTTAGTGCTTTAAATTCTTCTGCTGTGGCTGATGAACCTACTGTTAAGTTAGCTTGACCTGGTTCGTCTTTATCGTAGCCATGCGTATCTTGAAACTCTGGAGTAATAGTTAAAAGCGCGGCCTTAAAGCTATCCTCTAGGCCTTTTAGGCGTGCATCATAGCTTGGTATGCCTTCGCTACCGGCAACAAAATTATATGGAATGGCTTCATCACCATGAATGTCTAGGTGCATGTCTAAGCCGGCTTCGCGCATTTTATTAAGCACTAAGTAAACTTCTGGGCTGTTTTCCATGCTGGGTGTTTGCCATTCACGGTTTAAGTTAACCCCTTTAGCGTTAGTGCGTAGGTGACCGCGTACACTGCCATCTGGATTCATGTTTGGCACGATATAAAATACCGCTTTTGATAGTAACGCTGCTGCATGAGGGTCTTCATCATCAAGTAGCTTGTGTACTAAGCCTTCTACAAACCACTCTGCCATTGTTTCACCTGGGTGTTGACGAGCAGTGATCCAAATTACTTTTTTATCGGCGCTTGGCTGACCAATTTTAAGCACGCTCATGTCACGCCCATCAAGCGTTTGACCTAGTGTTTCTAGTTGGCAAATTTCTTGGCTTTGCGCCCATGCTAATAAGTCTAAATGACGATCGTAGCTGTAAGGTGCAAAGTAGGCGAAGTAAACGCTGCTGCACTCAGGCTCAAGCTCAAATGTTAATGTGCCATTTTCATACGAAGACGGTACACGGAACCATGTTTGACGGTCGTATGAAGCGACAGCTTGGTAGTCTACCCAACCATCAGGGTATGCAGACTTATCAAGATTATTAATATTTAACTGATGAAGTTGATAAGGCGTTGTCTCAAGACGAAAGTGAAACCACTGATAAAACTCAGACTGGTGATCTTTATTAATTTCTAGCTGAATATTTAACGGATCGGTGGCTTCAATAACTTTAATATTACCACTGTCGAAATTGCTACTGATTTTCATTACAACAAACCTATTAGTTAACTGTGTGTCTTTGACTAAGGCACTTAGCCAAGAGGTAAATACGTGTCACTGCACTTTAAAAGTGTATAAACGCGTACCCAATTTAATAAAGCGTACCATAACCGCTTCACTTTAAAAATCTTCAGGCCTAAAAAAGCCAGCAAGTGCTGGCTTTTCTTAATAGCTCATGTGTTTATCGAGGTAAACTTGGGAATGAGACTTCTGCCATGTCGCGCATACAGCGAACTACCTGGCAGCTATAACCAAACTCATTGTCGTACCATACGTAAAGTACAACACGGTTATCATCAACAATCGTTGCTTGAGAATCAACAACACCTGCGTAACGGCTACCCACTAAATCGGTAGAGACGATTTCAGTTGATGCTGTGTAATCAATTTGATCACGTAGGTCTGAGTGAAGTGCTGTTTCACGTAAAAACGCATTAAGCTCTTCAACCGTTGTACTCTTTTCAAGGTTCAAGTTTAAGATAGCTAACGATACGTTTGGTGTAGGTACACGGATTGCGTTACCTGTTAGTTTACCTTCAAGCTCTGGTAATGCTTTAGATACCGCTTTCGCTGCACCTGTTTCAGTGATAACCATGTTTAATGCCGCAGCACGACCACGACGTTCTGCTTTATGGTAGTTATCAATTAAGTTTTGGTCATTAGTGTATGAGTGAACTGTTTCAACATGGCCATTCTTAATACCAAACTGATCGTTTAATGCTTTAAGTGTTGGCGTAATCGCATTGGTTGTACAGCTTGCTGCACAGACGATTTTGTCTTCAGGTAAAATATCTTGGTTGTTTACACCGTAAACGATATTTTTAATATTACCTTTAGCAGGCGCTGTTAATAATACTTTTGCAGCCCCTTTAGATTCTAAGTGTTGACCAAGGCCGGCTTCATCTTTCCAAATACCTGTGTTATCAACAACAAGTGCGTTTTCGATGCCGTAGGCGCTGTAATCAACTTCACTTGGCGAGTTAGCGTAGATAACTTGAATGTAGCTACCGTTCGCTTTAATTGCATTACGCTCTTTATCGATAGTGATAGAACCATTAAATGGACCATGGATAGAGTCACGACGTAATAAGCTTGCACGTTTCTCTAAATCGCCATCTTTACCGCCACGCACAACAATAGCGCGAAGGTTTAAATCGGCATACGGGCCTGATTTTTCAATTAATAAACGCGCTAATAAGCGACCGATACGACCAAAACCGTAAAGTACAACGTCACGTGGTGCTTTTGGTTTAGAGTCAACAATTTCAGCAAGTTCATCTTTAACAAACTCTTCTACTGAACGACCATTCGCTGCATCTGTGTATAAATAGCTGTATGCTAATTTACCAATATCGATACGGGCAGAATTTAATTCCATTTTGCTGATAGCTTCTAAGAATGGGAAGCTTTCACGTAGGCGTAGTTTAGTCCCTTCAAATTGAGCTACTGATTTGTGAGACTTGATAATATCAATAGTGCTTGAATTTACTAATGGACGGCCGTAAACAGCGATTTCGATACCACGATTACGGTACAATTTACCAATAATAGGCTGCATGCTTTCTGCGTAATCTTGACGTTCTTGCCAGCTACTTGTGTATTCTAACTCGTGAGATGAGGTCATTTTTTTTACCTAATTAAACAATTTTGAACGGATAGCCTAAGAATGCATCGAATTTTGAGAGCAACGCATTCCTTCGGGCAGGTCTATTCTAATTTAATCTCATTTTATTCTCTACTGTTAGAGACTAAAGTTTAGGCTAGAATAATACTATATGAGGGTCTGTTGACCTTTGCGGATTAAAATTTGTTCAAACTAGGGACAATTTAATCGCGGTGCGAGGTTTGTAACCTAGTGGGCTAAGTCAAAACCGAGCAAAGCTTCCGCGTCCTGCTCACGCCCCTTACCTACATCCATGTAGGCAGCAAAGAGTAAATCGCCCCTAGGCAGAACCCTTCGGGCAGCGCCTGTTTGGCATTGATGCAACGTTATCGCCTATTTATGGGGAATAACCACACCACATAGGCTCTGCCTTGTCTCAATACCAAACAGACTGCTGCAAATTCAACCTTGAAAGGTCAACAGACCCTAATAATTTGAGAGACTCGGATGGCTTTTAAGCGCATAACCCTCGCCTTTGCAATTTTGCTTACAGGCTGTGAAGAATCTTTAACCGTTGAAGATATTTGCGTTCAATCGCCGGCCATATGTAATGATCTTAACCAAGATAGTCACTGTAAAGCGCAGCGAGAACGTACTATTTTTTCTCGTCACCTTGAATCTTTACAACCAACCGATGAACACAAATATCAATTACTTAAAGCGTTTGAGCATTACAATCAATGTATTGCTTTGGCAGCCAACATTCAGCACATAAAACTAAAAAGCAAAACCACGGCTCGCCGACATGCCCACTTAACGAGCATGAGGGAAATGGCACGGATTTATCAACAGACAAAACACACCAGCCACCCGGGCTTGCTTTATTATCATTGGTCAAGAAACAATGACGAAAGTGCATTAACACGTTTGCTCGCTTTAGAACATACTGCAGAAGTTGAACAAAGTGCTGAGATGCAATTTTACTTAGCGTCTTATTACATTAAGGTTGATGAAGAAAAAGCGATTAATTTTTTATACAACACGCTAGCGCTGAATAAAGCGAAGCATGAACCGAACCCTGAAATATATATGTCTTTAATCAGCCTGTTTTATAAACATCAACAATATAAACATGCTTATATTTTTGCCAAAATAGCTCAGTTTTCTGGTATTGAACATATTGATATACTGTTAATTGAGCAGCAGTTAATAGCACAAGGAAAGAATTTAGAGAGTTTAGATAGGTTAGCCGAGCAGACTTTGCAGCAAATAGATCAAGGAACGTTTATCTCCCCCCGGAAATAATAAAACAGATACAAAAAAGGCAGCTTACGCTGCCTTTTTGTTTATTTTTTGCTAGTGCCTACTTCGACACGGGTTTTTAACTTTTGCCCCGGTCTAAAGGTAACCACGCGACGTGCTGAAATTGGGATATCTTCTCCCGTTTTCGGATTACGTCCCGGCCTTTCTTTCTTATCTCGAAGATCAAAGTTACCAAATCCAGAGAGCTTAATCTGCTCGCCTTTTTCAAGCGCTGAGCGGATTTCTTCAAAAAACGCTTCAACTAAATCTTTGGCATCTTTTTTATTGATCCCGAGCTTTTCAAATAGGTGTTCAGCTATGTCGGCTTTAGTAAGCGCCATATCTAGTCCCTCAACGATGCATTAAACTTTTCGGCCAGTGCGGCCACCACGTTATCAACTACCTGATTGATATCTTTCTCTTCGAGTGTTCTATCAACCGCTTGCAGTGTTAGAGCAATCGCCAAACTCTTATAATTTGGCTCAATACCTTTGCCCTTATACACATCGAATAAGTTTAGGTCAACCAATTGATTTCCGCCAACTTTTCCGATGACGTTTAAAATATCACCTATTTTAACGCTGTCTTGTACTAAAATAGCGATGTCGCGGCGATTTGATGGGAATTTAGACACCCCAACAGCCTGCGGTAAATTTCTTTTTTCTAATGCCGACATTTCAATTTCAAACACAAAAGTAGCGTTATTGATATCTAACGATTTTTGCGCTTGAGGGTGTAATGCACCAAAGAAACCTACTTTTTTTCCATCAACATAAATAACGGCTGATTGACCAGGATGAAGGCCATCTGATTGCTCGGCTTTAATTTCAAAGCGGCTAACATCATTGGTAATAGCAAGTAATGCTTCAACATCCCCTTTTAGGTCGTAAAAATCAACGTTACGTTTTTCTTCAACCCAATGCTCGCCATGCACAAGCCCAGTAATAACACCACCAATAACCGGCACTTGGTAAACGCCATTTTCTGCGCTTTCATCGCTGATAAATTTAAGGCCATGTTCAAATAAGCGAATACGTGGTTGCTGGCGGTTTTGGTTATAGGCAACAGATGCTAATAAGCCAGGCATTAAACTTACACGCATCGCTGACATTTCAATTGAAATTGGGTGCGGCAATACCAATGCATTACACTCAGGGTGTAAAATAGCTTGCGCTTTAGGATCAACAAAACTGTAAGTAATGGCTTCTTGATAGCCACGGGTTACTAGCGCATTACGAAAACGGCTCAGTGCAACAGTTGACTCATCATGTGTGGTCATTTTAAGTTTTGCAGTTGGTGCCACATTAGGAATACTGTTATAACCGTATACACGTGCTACTTCTTCAATTAAATCTTCTTCAATACGAATATCAAAACGGTAGCTTGGTACATCAGCGCTCCAGCTATCATTGTCAAATTTAACATCAAGACCTAAACGCGTAAGAATATCGGTTACTTTTGCATCGTCAATGTGATGACCAATAACACGGTCTAAACGTGAACGACGTAAACGTACTTCAGTTACTTTTGGTAACTTATCTGCAGCAACAGCTTCAACGATTGGACCTGCGTTACCACCTACAATCTCCAGAAGTAACGCTGTAGCGCGCTCCATGGCATCGTGTTGTAGTGCAAAGTCGACGCCACGCTCATAGCGATGAGATGCATCAGTGTGCAAACCATAGCTGCGTGCTTGTCCTGCAATAGCCACTGGGTTGAAGAATGCACTTTCTAGTAAAATATCAGTTGTTTTTTCAGTAACACCCGATTGCTCACCGCCAAAAATACCAGCAATGGCTAGCGCTTTATGATGATCGGCAATCACTAATGTCGATTCATTTAATTTAGCCGTATTACCGTCTAATAAAACCAGCTCTTCACCTGGGGTTGCACTACGTACTTTAATTCCACCATCAATCGCATTTAAATCAAATGCATGCATTGGGTGGCCAAGCTCTAATAATACAAAGTTAGTCACATCAACAACCGGATCAATTGAACGTACACCACTACGACGTAGCTTTTCAACCATCCATAATGGCGTCTCAGCGTCTAGGTTAATGCCCTTAATAACACGCCCTAAATAGCGAGGACAGGCATCATCGTTAACCAACTCAATAGATACTTTGTCTTCAATTGTCGGGGTTACCGCTGGAATGCTTAATGTATTTACATCAATACTGTTAAGTACGCCGACTTCACGGGCAAGCCCTTTAATACCTAAACAGTCGCCACGGTTAGGTGTTAAATCTACGTCAATAATGTTGTCATCAAGCGCTAAATATTCGCGTAAATCGGCACCAATAGGCGCATCAAGTGGCAATTCCATAATGCCATCGCCTTCTTCACTAATACCTAGCTCATCAAACGCACATAACATGCCGTGTGAAGGCTGACCACGAAGTTTGGCTTTTTTAATTTTGAAATCGCCTGGTAACACTGCGCCAACAGTGGCAACTGCAACTTTAATACCTTGGCGGCAATTTGGTGCACCACAAACAATATCAAGCAGTTCATCACCACCAACATTAATTTTTGTTACACGTAGTTTATCTGCATCAGGGTGTTGGCCACACTCAACCACTTCACCTACCACAACGCCATTAAATTTGGCTGCTGCCGGCTCAACGCCATCTACTTCTAAACCAGCCATTGAAAGCTGTTCCGAAAGAGCTTGCGTATCAATTGCAGGATTTACCCACTCTCTTAACCACTTTTCACTAAATTTCATTTTATCTCTTCACTCTTAACGGAACTGGTTTAGGAATTTTAAGTCATTTTCGAAAAACGCACGTAAATCGTTTACGCCGTAACGCAACATGGTTAAGCGCTCAACACCCATACCAAAAGCGAAACCTGTGTATTTTTCAGGATCGATGCCTACAGACTTAAGTACGTTAGGATGAACCATGCCGCAGCCTAATACTTCTAACCATTTACCGTCTTTACCCATCACGTCCACTTCGGCTGAAGGCTCTGTAAACGGGAAGAATGAAGGACGAAAACGAATTTCCATGTCTTCTTCAAAAAAGTTACGTAAAAAGTCATGTAAAATACCTTTAAGCTCAGTGAAGCTTACATCAGTATCAACCATCAACCCTTCCACCTGATGGAACATAGGCGTGTGTGTTTGGTCGTAGTCATTACGGTATACACGCCCTGGCGAAATAATACGCAGTGGCGGTTGCTCAGTTTCCATTGTACGAATTTGTACACCACTGGTTTGAGTACGTAAAACCAGCTTAGGATTAAAGTAAAAGGTATCGTGATCGGCGCGAGCAGGGTGATGCTCTGGTATATTTAACGCATCAAAGTTATGAAAATCATCTTCAACTTCAGGGCCTGATTTAACAGCAAAGCCAAGTTCACCAAAGAAGCTTTCAATACGCTCAATGGTGCGAGTTACTGGGTGCAAACCACCCGATGGCATAACACGCCCAGGTAAAGTTACATCGATTGTTTCTGCTGCTAGTTTTTCTTCTAATGCTTTACTTGCTAACAATTCACGCTTGTCATTAATCGCAACTTGCACGTCTTGCTTAGCTTGGTTAATTACTTGGCCTGCTTCTTTACGTTCTTCAGGGGCAATTTTACCTAACGTTTTAAGTAAGCTGGTAATTTCGCCTTTTTTACCAAGATAGTTAACCCTGATCTCTTCTAGCTGCGCGATTTCACTGGCACTGGCTACCGCCTCAAGTGCTTGCGCTAATATGTTTTCTAAGTTCATTCGATACCTGATCTTTCACAGAAGGTGATTACAATTTAGTTAGCTAATGATAACTGAAAGCAGGGTCTAGATTCTAGACCTACTACAGCTTTAGCGTTGATTTTATAAAAGGAATAGTCAATTTTCGTTGTGCAGCCATGGATGCGTGATCTAATTTGTCTAATACATCCAATAAAGCACGCATATCACGACTCAAACGCGTTAATAAAAATCGCGCACATTCATCGCTCAGTTCAAGCCCACGCATATTTGCACGCTTAACCAGCGCCTGTGCTTTATCATCGTCACTCATAGAACGAATTTGAAACGTAGTGCCCCACTTTAAACGGGATTCTAAGTCGGGCAAGCTAATATTAAGCATGTTAGGCAGTAAATCGGCAGTCACTACCAGCATTTTATTGGGCTCATTAAAGCGATTAAAAAAGTTAAATAACGCTTTTTCCCATGCATCATTGCCTGCTACCAAGTGCACATCATCAATACACAATACATCTAATGCTTCAAGCCCATCTAAAACCATTGGTCCAAAATGAATGACCTCGCGCATGGAAAGTAGCATATTAGATAAGCCACGCTCTTGTGCCTGAATACAAGTGGCATATAGTAAGTGAGATTTACCAGAATCTCCTAAGCCACACAAATAGGTATACTGAAAAGAGTGAGCAAGCTTAGAAAAGCTATCTTTGAGATGATTTACCTCAAGTGAGTCTTCACCGCCAAAGTAGGATGCAAATGTTTCATCGTCCGGTAAAGTAACCGGCAATGCCATTTGTATTGGCTCTTGAGTTAGCATTAATTTACAACCCATTGATACTCTAGGCTTTGCTCATCAACTATGTGATAAAAAGCACGAGGATCAACATAGTCTTTAAAGGCGTTATCCAGGCCAAGGGCTTTTTTAAGGTCACTCACAGTCCCCGTATGATGAAGCTCAAACTCAACCGAATCGGGTGTTTTGCGTAGAATAACAGCTTGAGTTACTACGCTTAGATTCATTAAGCGGCGCTTAGCCAATTCAATATCAACAAAGCTCTCAGTCCCTTTTAAAGTTAAATTGGCAGTACGCTGCTCATAATAAGCATTAGGATCAATCGCATATTCACCAGCTAAACCTTGTGCTAAATCATCAATCATTTGCGCAACAATTTGCTGTCTATAGCCAGTGATACGGTTAGATTCAAACATTTCATCATTGGTAAAGCGCCAATCTAGTACCCAATTATCAGAGTTAAACGCTTGATACATTCTAGCAGTAATACTTCGCTCAGCACTGTAGCGTTTAGATGCCTCTTCTACAGGCCCAGAAAAATTTCCCCAAACTTCAGGGACACCAACAAGCCGTCTGTCTTGTAAATCGAGTAAAGGCACAACAACCGGTAAACCGCGGCGGCTTGCTTTGTCGTAAATCAGTTGCTCTAACTGAGGATAACTCTCTTGAGTAACCAGCTCTCGCTGCCTGTTATCTTCAATGCCTAACCAGATAGCAACCAGTGGACGTTGAGCTCCCCACAACGGCAAATTAAGATCTTTTATTAGTGCATTGATCTTTCGCGCTTCAAATTTAACTAGTAACTTAAGCGTTCCAGGAATACGCTCATCGTATTCAAATTTCAGCATATAATCAGATATATCTTTGGTGCGTTGCTGTGCTATCTGATTTTCATCTGCACTTTTATCACCACTCACTTTTACTAGTACGTTAAGAAGCGCTTTGCGACTAGCGTCTAAACGCGCATCACGAGATTTATCTTCTACGACCAAAATATCTTGATATAGATCAGTTACTTCAACTGCAGATACAGAAACACAAAAGAAAATGGATAAGGCGCTAATTAATAATCTATACACAGGCAAATCATTCTTGGTTTTAAACTGTTTTGATCCTAAATCAAAGCCACTAACAAAGCAAAATTATATTTTTACAGTGACTAAAGCTGCTGATTAAGTCGAACTTTCTTGTATTAAGAGTCGCTGCGCTACTTCGTAGCGATAAGGCAGTAGAATATCATGGTGCCGACAACGATAGAGAATGCATAACCGATGCATGGAGTAGGCATTAGTCTCTGATCAACTCTCTTCCTTTAACCTATTACCTTTTACCTTGACCTGCATTTTCACTTTATTCCAAACACGAAAAAGCCCAACGACTGCTAGTCGGGCTTTTTCGTGTTTGGAGTCATGGTGCCGATAACGATAGAGAATGCATAACCGATGCATGGAGTATGCATTAGGCTCTGATCAATTCTCTTCCTTTAACCTGTTACCTTTTATCTTGCATCTGTATTTTCACTTCCTGCAGACGTAAAAAAGCCCGACTCTTTCGAATCGGGCTTTCTCAATTTGGAGCCTGGTAATGTCCTACTTTCACATAGCAAATGCTACACTATCATCGGCGCTGTTTCGTTTCACTGCTGA